>JAKAMO010000146.1 GCA_021812825.1 bacterium
GTCCTGCGCCGCGTCTTCGCTTTACGGGGTAAGCCTGGATACCTGCGCCGAGGCCCTCAGGGGCTACCGCGGCGTGGAGCGCCGCTTCGTGCTGGTGGGGGAGAAGAAGGGCGTTACCGTCATCGACGACTACGCCCATAACCCCGCCAAGGTGGCCGCGCTGCTGGCGGCGCTGCACCAGGCCGCCGGCCGCCGGGTGCTGGCCGTCTATCAGCCGCACGGCTTCACCCCCACGAGGCACCTGAAGGACGAGCTGATAGAGAGCTTCGCCGCGGGCCTGAACCCTGAGGACATGCTGATAATGCCGGAGATCTATTACGCCGGCGGCACCGTGACGAAGAACATCTCTTCGAAGGACATCGCCGACGCGGTGGCGGCGAAAGGGCGCAGGACCGCCTTCTACGAGGACCGGGCGGACGTGCCGGCCGCGCTGGCCGCTCTGGCCAGGCCAGGGGACATTATAGCCGTGATGGGCGCGCGCGACGCCACGCTGGCGGATTTCGCGCGCCGGATACTGGAGGCGCTGCCCTGAGCGGGCGCGGCCCGTTTACGCTTTTTCCGCCGGGGACCGGCGGCCAGACTAGGTGACGAACGAAGAGGTGATATGAAACCTGCGAAGATAACCGAAGGCGTTTTCTCGCTGCGAGTGAACCATTTCAACCGCGAGCTGTTCGACTCGCTGATACCGCTGCCGGAGGGCACCAGCTACAACGCCTACCTGGTGAAGGGTTCGGAGAAAACGGCCCTGCTGGACACCGCCGACCCGGAGAAGGCGGAGGTCCTTTTCGATTTCCTGAGGGACGTGGACAGGGTGGACTACGTGATCTCGCATCACGCCGAGCAGGACCATTCCGGCTCTATCCCGGGGGTGCTGCGGCGCTACCCGGGGGCCATGGTGGTGACCAACCCGAAGTGCCGCGAGTTCCTGATGACCCACCTGCACCTGCCCGCGGAAAAGATCATCGAGGTGAAGGACGGCGGGACGCTGGAGCTCGGCGGCAAGACCCTGGAGTTCGTCTATACCCCGTGGGTGCACTGGCCCGAGACCATGTGCACCTGGCTGCGCGAGGACAAGGTGCTGTTCTCGTGCGATTTCTTCGGCTCCCACCTCGCCACGGGCGAGCTGTTCTCCGAGGAGCACCGCGTCCACGACCCGATGAAGCGCTACTTCGCGGAGATCATGATGCCGTTCCGCTCCAACATCAAGTCGCACCTGGAGAAGCTGGCCAAGTACGATATTTCCTTCATAGCTCCCAGCCACGGGCCGGTGCACTGCAACACCCGGTTCGTTCTGGACCTCTACAAGGATTGGGCGGTCGGCGAACCCCGCAACAAGGCCGTGGTGGCCTACGTCTCCATGCACGGCAGCACCTATATGCTGGTCAACCGCCTGGTCAGCCGCCTCCAGGAGGCCGGCGTCTGCGTGGAGAAGCTGAACCTGGAGCATATGGACGAGGGGCGCGTGGCCATGTCGCTGGTGGACGCGGCTACCATAGTTATAGGCACGCCCACCGTGCTGACGGGGCCGCACCCCAAGACGGTCTACGCGGCCTACCTGGCGAACCTTATCAGGCCCAAGGCCAAGTTCGTCTCCGTAGTGGGATCTTTCGGCTGGGGGGGGAAGGCCGTGGAGACCATAGCCGGGATGATCCCGAACATCAAGGCCGAGGTGCTGAAGCCGGTCATGGTAAAAGGCATGCCCACGGAGGCCGACCTTAAGCTGGTCGACGAGCTGGCCGCGCAGATAGCGCAGAAGCACGCCGGCCTGCCCGACTGCGCCTGCGTTCAGTCCTGCTGAGTCCCTGAGCGCTCCGGATAAAGGGCCCGCGTCAATTCGCGGGCCCTTTAATTTTAGGCCTTGAAAATACGGGTTCCGTCTGCTACACTCTATCTGTAAGAACCTGATTTTTCAGTTTCCCCGCTGAGGGGAAGGGTGAAAAGCGGGAGTTCTTTTTTGTCGGCCTCAGGGGGCTATCGCTATGGGCAACAGTTCCAATAACAGGAAAATAGCGCTGATCGTCTCGGTGCTGGCTTTCCTATTCGCCGGCGGCGGCGTTTTTCTGTTCTTCGTTATCCAGGGCTCTAACGACCTGACCGGCAAGAACGGGAAGAACTCGTTCTCCTACGGCTTCTCGGTGCGCGACGCGGTCACCCCGCTGTTCAAGACCCTGGGCATTTCCACTTACGACGACGAGATGAAGGACGCCGCGGTAAAGCGCCTCGAGGCCCGCGGGGTCACCCCGCCGAACGGCGCTCCTTCTTCTTCCCCAGATATTTCAGACTGGATGGCCAAGGACGGTTCCAGGGCCTCGGCTTCGGCCCCGGCTTCCAGGCCGTCGGCCCCCACCAATATCTCTAAAATGGCCCAGAAGTCCATGTCCGGGGTGGGCGGCCTGGGCGGCGCCGGTTCCAAATCCTCGGCGGGGCTGACGCGTTTCGGGGAGGGTTCCGAGTCCGGGGAGACTTCCGTCTCGGCTTCCGCCCACGCCGGCAAGGCGGGCGCCGCGGACAAGGGTACGCTGGCCTCGCTCAAGAACGCCAGGGCGCTGCTGAGCCAGGGCCTGCAGTCCGGCTCGGCCATGACGGCCAGGGACAAATGGAACCAGAGCTTCGGGGTCGGCGGCGCCAAGAGCGCCACCGGCGGCCAACTGGCCTACAACAAGTCCGGTCTGGTGAGCCTGGACAAGATCAAGAGCGGCGAAATAGAGAACCTCAAGATGGACAAGGCCAACACCTTCGGCGCCCCCGACGTGCCCAAGATGGAGAAGGCCGCAGGCGCGGCCGATATAGACCAGGACCCCAATAAAAAGAAGGACGCCGAAGCCCAGATGAAGAGCGACATCGCCAGTGCCCTCACGGGTGCGGCCGGCAATGCCTTGACGAATTCCGGCAGCAAGCCCGGCGACCTCACGACGGCCTCCGCCGACCATGGCGACCCGAACAAGCCGCCGGAAAGCGTGGTGGCCATGGGCAGCAATCAGAAGCCTCCGGAAGGCAAATATTGTCCGGACGGCTGCCCCACGGCCGACGGCGGCGGCACTTATAAGGATAACCAGGCGCAATACGATAAATGCGACGGCGGCTGGTGCGTCACCTACAGCGGTACGCAGACCGACGCCAACGGCAACACGTTCACTTACAGCGACACTATGAAGGTCAACCCCGGCGGCGATCCGCCTTTCACCCCGGTGAGCAGCACCGCCAACGGGAAGCCGGTGGATTTCGGCGGCGGGCCCTGAGGCGGCCCTTGACAAGTCAAACTTCGTCTGCTATAACATCACTGTATCAACTTTGACCTGAACGCCCGAGGGGGCTGTGTCAGGAAAAGTTTAAAGTTATTTTTGCGGGTCTCGGGCGATATAAAAGGGCGGGGTTATGATAAACTTCCAGGCCAGGCAGAACAAGACCAAACAGTACGCCATAGGCGCTACCGTGGCCGTGGTAATGATAGCCATGTGGATCTCCCTGCCGCTGATGAGCAACTCCTCGCTGGACTCCTCGGTCACCGCCGGCAATCCTTTCAAGTCCAAGGTGGCGGACATCGGCCTGCTGGGCAGCGACATCTCCTCCGAGGCCGGCGCCCCCGGCTCACCGCTCAGCGGCGAGATGATCTACAACCCCGCGACTTCCGGCGAGAACATAGCCTCCTCCCTCTTCCAGTCCGGCCCCGGCGGCGACGAGCCGGCTGACGCTTCCGCCGCTTCCCCGGCCTCCGGCGCCTCGGCTTCGGCCGGAGTCTCGGCCCCGGCCCCCGGCGGCTCGGCTTCCGCCGGCGATCCCGGCCTCGCTTCGGCCGGCAAGCTGCGCGCGGCCGCCTCCATAACGGGCGGCAACTCCAATTCCATGACCGCCGGCGGCCTGCACAACAAGTTCTTCGGCTCCGGCAATAACAAGGCCGAGTTCGCCCCCGTGGCGCCGGCCGACCTGAAGAAGCCTTCGGTGGTGGACAAGAAGAACGCCCTCGCCGCCGTCCTGAGCGACAGCGCCAAGAAAAGCGAGCTGTCCGCCAAGACGCCCTCCATGGACGAAGCCAGGGGCGGCGCCAGCGCGGCCTTCGGCTCCGGCGGCACCGGCGCCAAGAGCATGGACCTCGACGGGGCCGCCGAGCAGGCGGCGGTGCTGTCCGGCCTGAAGATGGGGGAGGCCGCCCAGGACCTCAAGAAGAACGATCCCAACCTCAACAAGACCAAGGTGACGCCTCCTACGCCCAAGGACGTCACCAATAAAGACGACGAGCTGAAGCAGCAGATGAAGATGATGATAATACAGATGGTTTTAAAGATGGTCCTGGGCGCGGTTTTCGGGGCAGCGGCTTGATTTTACGCTGAATTCTGGAGGAGTTATGAACGACTATAACAAGAAAGAAGAGAAGAAGGGCGGCTTCCTCTCTTCGCTTTCCAACCTCTTCGGCGGGGGCGGCTCGTCCGCGATAGGCGGGGCCTCCTCCGGCATGGGCTCGGCCGGCGGTCTCGGCGGGCTCTTCGCCACCAAGGCCGGCATAGTCGGCATGGTGCTCGGCGGCGCCACCCTGGCCGTCGGCATAGGCACGGTCTACAACTATATCGGCCCTTCCTCCAAGCCGGTGTACAACCCGGACCTTTTCCAGAACAGCTACTACGAGGAAGAGGCCTCCAAGGCCGGGGAGCAGCGGGCCATGTCCCGCGACGCCTCCGCCGCGGCCTCGTCCACGCTCGACATGTTCCGCGAGCAGGCCAAGAAGGACGGCCTGTCGCTGGGCGGAGAGGGCGGCGGTTCCTCCGAGGGTTCCGCCGAAGGCTCCGCTGCGCAGGATTCCTCCGCCGACGCCTCGGCCGCGGCTCCCGAAGCCGCAGGCTCCGCCGCCGGCGGGGCCGACGGCGCTGCCGGCGCGGCGGGCTCCGGCGCCCCCAGGCTGCAGAAGAGCTCCGGCTTCGGCGGCGGCTCCGGCGGCGGGAGCGGGACTTCCATTCCCAGGATGCAGGGCGCGGGCGGCGGCCTCAGCGGCGGCATAGGCGCCAAGTTCCAGCCCATGTACAGGCCCCCCGTGCAGGCCAACGGCGGCAATCTCTCCGCCATGACCGCTTCAGCGGCCAGGCTCAAGAACGCGCCGAAGTACTCGGTGCCTAACGTCAACAGGAAGGGCGCCTACGGCCAGGCCAAGTTCGCCAACAAGATGGGCTCCAAGGCGGCCTTCTCCGCGGACGCCGCCGGGGCCAGGACCAGCGCCGAGACGGCTTTCTCCGGGGAGACGGCCGGCAGCGGCGACGTGGGCACTCCCGGCACCGGCGCGGGCCTGGGCGGCGCGGGCGTGACCGACGGTTCGGCCCTGAAGGGCAACGACCCCAGCCTGAACTCCAACGAGTCCACCCCGCCCAAGGTGCCGGAGCAGAAGGACGTGGACCCCTGGCAGGAGCTGGAAGACGACGCGATGAAGAGCGCGATGTGGGCGATGGGGATGATCCTGCTCACCAAGCTGCTCTCCAATATCGCCAAGAAACTGCCGGGGCCGTGGGCCCTCGGGTTCTACATCGCGGCTATGGCCGCGGCGGCGGTCGCCATCTACTTCGCCGTGAAGATCATCATGGACGGCTTCAAGCTGTACAGCGAGTACGGCCAGAAGATGATGGGCGGCATCTACATACTTACCGGAGTGATGCTGGCGCTGAAGGCGCTGCAGGCCCTGTTCGAGGCGGCCGGCGGAGCCGGCAGCGCGAACACGTACAGCGAGAAGACGGTCGAC
>JAKAMO010000147.1 GCA_021812825.1 bacterium
AAAACAAGCCCTAAAACATCCCTATGTGATGATTATGAATGTTCTGATCAATCTAAGGTGGATGAGTATTATTCGACTTGCACGGACCCGGTTTGCAATAAAGGCAATTCTTTCGGGAACACTTCACGGATATATAGGGAATCTCCCCGGTTTGCATCATATTGAAACAGTAGCCCTTTATCCGAACAATCGGGAAACCGCGAAAAAAACGACCAGAAACAGGCCAATAGCCCCGCCATCGTCCGAAGACTGACCTAACGCTTACCTGGCGGGGAAAATGCCTGCCTTGCCGCACGAAAAACAGCCTGTCTTTTTTATTATCGATGAAACCGGCAGCGCTCACGCGAAAATTTCAGAAAATCACGCCTGGAAATGGGAGGAATTGAAGGGGCTGTCGATAATTGCGCTTATGTTTCCTGCAGTTCCAAAAGGAAGGCCGGGAGTATACTCCCGGCCTTCCTCTTTTCCCGGCGTCAGGCTCAGGCCTTGTCTTTCTGCATGAAGGGATACTCGTAAGCGTACGGGGGCACGAAGTTCTCCTTCACGGCGCGCGGGGAGGTCCAGCGCATCATGTTCAGGAGCGAGCCGGCCTTGTCGTTGGTGCCGCTGGCCCTGGCACCGCCGAACGGCTGCTGGCCGACCACCGCGCCGGTGGGCTTGTCGTTGATGTAGAAGTTGCCGGCCGCGTTCTCCAGCCTGTCGAAGGCCTTCAGTATCGCCGCCCTGTCCTGCGCGAAGATAGCGCCGGTCAGCGCGTACGGCGAGGTCTGGTCGCAGAGGCGTAGCGTCTCGTCGAACTTCTTGTCGTCGTAGACGTAGACCGTCATCACGGGCCCGAAGATCTCCTCCTGCATGGTCTTGAAGTCGGGCTTCGAGGCCTTTATCAGGGTCGGGCGGATGTAGTAGCCCTTGGAGTCGTCGTACTTCCCGCCGGCGAGTATATTCCCGCCGCGGTCCTTGGCGGCGAAGTCTATGTAGCCGGTGATGCTCGAGAAGGCGTTCTTGTCTATGACGGCGTTGACGAAGTTTGAGAAGTCCTCCGCCGGACCCATCTTCAGGCCGTCTATCTGGGAGACCAGGTCGTCCTTTATCCTGTTCCACACGGACTTGGGGATATAGGAGCGGCTGGCGGCCGAGCACTTCTGGCCCTGGAACTCGTAGGCGCCGCGCACTATCGCGCACTTAAGGGCTTCCTGGTCGCAGGAGGGATGGGCGAAGATGAAATCCTTGCCGCCGGTCTCGCCCACTATGCGCGGGTAGCCCTTGTACTTGTGGAAGTTGCCCACTATGGTCTTCCACATGCCGTTGAAGACCCCGGTCGAGCCGGTGAAGTGCAGTCCCATGAAGTCCGGGCTGTTGATGACCGGATCGCCCACTTCGCCTCCGGAGCCCGGCAGCATGTTGATAACGCCGTCCGGCAGGCCCGCGGCCTGCCAGAGCTTCATCAGGAACCAGCCGGAGTAGACGGCCGTGGAGGCCGGCTTCCAGAGCACGGTGTTGCCCATTATGGCCGGGGCCGTGGGCAGGTTGCCGGCTATGGACGTGAAGTTGAACGGCGTGACCGCGAACACGAAGCCCTCGAGGGGCCTGTAGTCCACGTAGTTCCAGTTGCCGCGCGGCGAGAGGGGCTGCTGGGAGTAGATCTGCTCGGCGAAGTACGTGTTGAAGCGGTAGAAGTCGGCCAGCTCGCAGGCGGAGTCTATCTCGGCCTGGAAAGGGGTCTTGGACTGGCCTATCATCGTGGCGGCGTTCAGGGTCTGGCGCCAGGTGGTGGCCAGCAGGTCGCCGGCCTTCAGGAAGATGGCGGCGCGGGCGTGCCAGGGCATCTTAGCCCAGGTCCTGCGGGCCTGCGCCGCGGCGCGGACGGCCAGCTGCACTTCCTTGGGGCCGGCCTTGTGGAAGCGGCCTATGACCTTTTTGTTCTCGTGGGGTATGACTATGTCCACGGTGCGGCCGGTGCGTATTTCCTTGCCGCCTATTATGAGAGGTATCTCCACGACCTGGCCGCGCAGCTCGGCAAGCTTGGCCTTGAGCTCCTTGCGCTCGGGGGTGCCGGGCGCGTAGCTGAGCACCGGCTCGTTGACCGGCTTGGGTACCTGAAGGATAGTGTTCATCGTGCCTCCGTTTCGGCTGTCGGGACTGCTTTGAGGGATATGTTATCAATTGCGGCCATATTAGTATAATTCATAATACTCATCGCACATATGAATAATATTCAAAACATCGACCTTTACCAGCTCAGGGCCTTCTTCGCCGTAGGCCGCACGCTGAGCTATACCGCGGCGGCCGGGCGGCTCTACGTGACCCAGTCGGCGGTAAGCCACGCCGTGGCCAAGCTCTCGCGGGGGCTGGGCGAGCCGCTGCTGAAGAAGGCCGGCGGGAAGCTGGAGCTGACCGAGGCGGGCCGCATACTGTACGCCTCCTGCGAGAAGGTCTTCTACGAGCTGGAGGCCGCCGGGGAGCGCATAGCGGCGCTTAAGTCCGCCGGCCCCGGGGCCATACGGCTGGGGGCCACCGTGGAGTTCGGCACCACGCTGCTGGTGAAGTATCTGAAGGGCTTCCTGAAGAGCAACCCGGGCTTCCACCTGGACTTCCAGTTCCGCCACGACCTGCTGAAGCCGCTGCTGGACGACGAGCTGGACATCATGATCGACTGCCGCGACCACCGGGTGGAGGGCCTGCAGAAGACCCCGCTCTTCCGCGAGGAATACGTGGTGATAGCCTCCCGCGAGTTCGTCAGGAAGCGCGGCCTGGAGGCGCCCGGGGACCTGTCGCGCTGCACCGTGCTCTCGATGGACAAGAAGGGCGAGTGGTGGGGCAATTTCCTGAACGCCCTGCCGGCCGCTTCCAGGCCGGAGTTCGCGGACATCATGGAGCTCAACCACATCCGCGCCATCATCAACGCGGCCATAGAGGGGCTGGGCGTGGGCTTCGTGCCGCGGTACACGGTGCTCAAGGAGCTGCGCGCCGGCGTGCTGGCCGACGTCTTCCCGCGGCTGAAACTGCTGGAGGACAATTTCTATGTCTACCAGAAAGCCGGCCGCTCCGGGCTGGAAAGCCACCGGCGCCTGCTGGAATACCTGCGGAACATAAAGAGCGCCCAGCTCGAAAGGGCCTGAGCGCGCCAGCCTGCCCCGATATATTTTGTAAACTATATCGGATGCATATTAAGGTACGGTTGGGACTGCGCGACGCCGCGGGCGAGCCTTTCATGGGCATAGGCCTGGTCTGGCTGCTGCGCGGCGTCCAGCGCTCGGGCTCCCTCAGCGCCGCGGCCAGGGAGATGGGCATGTCCTATTCCAAGGCCCACGGCCTGGTGCGGAAGCTGGAGGCGGCGCTCGGCTGCGGAGTGCTGGCCAGGGAGCGCGGCGGCAGCGGCCGCGGCGGCTCTTCGCTCACCCCGCGCGGCCTGCGCTTCCTCGAGCGCTTCGAGGCCCTGGACGCCTCGGTGAAAAAGCAGGCCGAGGCCATCTTCCGCAGGTCCTTCCCGGGGGGGGAGCTCGCATGAGCCTGCGCCGCATCTCCTTCGGGCCGGGCGAATGGACGGGCGCCATGGGCGACCTGGGCATCAGCGTGCCGGTGCTGCTGGCGCTGTCCGCCTCCGGATCGCTGGACCTATCCCGCGCGCTGCTGCTGTTCGGCGCGGTCTATATCGGAGCCGGGCTCTATTTCAGGCTGCCGATACCCGTACAGCCGCTCAAGGCCGCTACCGCGCTGGTCATTGCACGCGGTCTGGGCGGCGCGGCACTGCGGGCCTGCGCCCTCTGGATGGCCGCCATACTGGCCGTTTTCTCGCTGACCGGGTTCTCGGACAGGATAAACCGACTTTTCACCCGCACCATAGTCAGGGGGATACAGCTGGGGGTGGGCCTGCTGCTGCTGAAGGCCGCTTACAAGCTGCTGCTGTCCTCCCCTCATGCGGCCGCGGCGGTTCCGGCGTCGGCGGCTTTTCCTTCGCTGCCCGAGCTGACCTCGGCTTTCTGGGTGCTGGTCCTGCCGCAGCTGCCGCTGACGCTGGGCAACTCCGTGGCGGCCACCTGCGACGTCAGCGCCGGCTACTTCGGGGAGGAGGCCGCCAGGGTGCGGCCGCGCCCCGTGACAATGTCCATAGCTCTTTCGAACCTGGCCGCCGGCCTGCTGGGCGGCATGCCTGTCTGCCACGGCTCCGGCGGGGTTACGGCGCACCATAAGTTCGGCGCCAGGACCGCCGGTTCCACCATCATCCTCGGCGCGGCGTTCATTTCGCTGGCGCTCATGCTGGGTTCGGCCGGGGCCGCCGCGGCCCTGGCCGCCATACCCCGCTGGCTGCTGGCCGGCCTTCTGGCCTGGACGGGCCTGCTGCACGCGCGACTGGTCCTGGACAAGAAGGCCGCGCTGCCGGTGGCGCTGGCCATGGGCGCACTGGGCCTGGCCACCAGCAACCTTTCCTACGCGCTGGCGCTGGGGTTGGCGGCCGAAGGCGCGCTGCGCTGGACGCCGCTCTCGCGGCTGCAGGGGGCCAGGTCATGATAAGTTTCGAAGAGGCAATAGAGGCCGTGCTGAAGAGGGCCCGGAAACTTCCGGCCGTTCGCGTGCGTTTAGAGGAAGCCGCCGGCCGAATCCTGGCCGCGGACGTCCGTTCGCCTCTGGACATGCCGCCTTTCGACAAGGCGCTGGTGGACGGCTACGCCGTGCGCTCGCACGACGTTAAGGCCGGCGTCCGGCTTAAGAAGGCCGGGACTATACAGGCCGGAGGGCGCGCCCGCAGCCTGCCCGCCGGGACCTGCCTGAAGATAATGACCGGGGCTCCCGTGCCGCTCGGCGCCGATGCGGTTGTCATGGTGGAGCGGACGCGGGAGGAAGGCGGACTGGTGATCTTCGGCTCGTCCGCAGGGAAAAGAGCCGGCATATCCCGGCGCGGCTCCGATATGAAGCGCGGGCAGCTGATACTGCGGAGCGGCTCCGCGGTCAGGACCTCCCATATCGCCGCGCTGGCCGCGGCCGGCAAAGGCTTCCTGCTCTGCGGCGGGCTGCCGTCGGTATCCCTGGTGAATACGGGCGGAGAGCTGATCCGGCCCGGCGGAAAGCTGCCCGCGGGCGGCATCTACAACAGCAACGGGCCGATGCTGGCCGCGCTGCTGCGCGGGGACGGCATGAAGGCGGAGCCTGTCATAGTCCGCGACGAGCCCGCCCGGCTCAGGGCCGCGCTTTCGAAGGCGCTGAGGTCCGATATCGTGCTGGTCTCCGGCGGCGTCTCTATGGGGGATTACGACCTGGTCCCGGGGACGCTCAAGTCCCTGGGGGTGAAAGAGGTTTTCCACAGGGTGCGCGTCAGGCCCGGCAAGCCGATGTTCTTCGGCGTGAAGGGGCGGCGGCTGGTGTTCGGCATGCCCGGCAACCCGCTGGCTAACTTCATGGCGTATCACGCCTACGTACGCCCGGCCATCCTGAAGATGGCCGGCGCCTCCCGTCCCGGGCCGGAATTCACGGCGGGCCGCTGCGCCTCGGCCTTCAGGCCGCGCACTGGCAGGCTGGCGATGGAACTCGCGCAGGCCGGCTGCTCGTATTCGCTGGCGCCGGTGCGGGCTAACGGCTCCGCCGACGTGCTGGCCCTGGCGGCCGCGGAGGCCTTCGCCGCGGTGCCGGAGAAAGCGGAATTAAAGAAAGGCGCCAAAGGCAGGTTCCTCGGATGGCGATAGACTACCTGCGGCTGT
>JAKAMO010000030.1 GCA_021812825.1 bacterium
GGCCAGGGCCGCATGGCAGAAGGCGCTCAAGCTCTCCCCCGAGGACGAGCAGCTGCCGGAATACCTTAGAGCGCTCGAATCCGTGCAGGAGCAGAAGGACGCCAAGGGTCAGGCCAAGCGCTGACCTGCAGGCATGCAAAACGAAAGGACCGTGCGCCAGCACGGTCCTTTCGTTTTGGGCCCATCAGAAGGAGTAGTTATACCTGGTGAGGACCGTGATCTCGGACGTATCATTGCCCTTGTTCAGCTTATCCGTACTCGAAACGCTGCCCACACCGAACGTGAAGCGGGAACTCTGGCTCTTCACCCAGACCGTCTCCACGTTGAGGGACAGGGAGCCGTTGTCGGCCGGGGTCAGCAGCGAATCGTTCTTATAGGAGGTCATGGTGGCCCAGCATTGCACGGCCATCGAGCGCCTGGGAATCGCGTAGGAAACGTTGCCGGTCACGCTGGTGTTGGTGCCGGTGGTGGAATCCGCCTTGTCCTTGGTGGAGGAGTTCACCATACCGGCCGACATCGAGAGGCGCCGGGTAAACTTGAAGGCCCCATTCAGAGAGAGAAGCGAGGTGGAAAGGTCATGAGAGAGACCGGTCTTGTCCTTGAAGTCGCTCTGCTGGACGGCCGCGCTCAGCGTATGCACGCCCAATGGCTGGGTGACGGAGACGTTTGTGGTCGTGGTCTGGCTGTCCTGCACCCCGGCGGGCTTGCCCTTGGTGGTATTCGTCATCAGCGAAGTATTGACGATGGTCTTGCCGAAGAGTCGCAGCATGTTGGCGAACGTGGTCTGCGCCTGGTCCGTGGTGGTCTTGGCCGGGTCCGAATCCAGGTTGTCCGAATAGCCGTTGTAGGCCAGGGTGAAGCTGGTCCAGTCCGCGGGGAAGATGCCGACCTCTCCTTCCACGGTCTGCCGGTCCGAGATCACGGACGGGCTGGCGAAGGAGTAGAACTTCGGGTCCACGCGCGAAATGGCCGCCCTAGCCGTCAACAGGTTCGCCTTGTACTTCAGCTCCTGCTTCCACGCGCTGCCTCCCACTCCGGGCTCGGAGGCCCTGAGGTCCGCCCGGTACGAGCTCATCTGGTAGTCGCTGTTGACCGCAAAACCGGGCAGGAACGCCCAGTCGGCGTTGAGGCCGTAGACTATGGACTGCTGCGGAGTTATCGTCAGCGCGGTAGTGGTGATGTTTATCGAATGCAGGTCGTCGCGGCTGACCACGGCGTCCGCGGCCACCTTGAGGTTAGGCCTGAACTGCCAGCCTAACTTGAAGCCGCCGGTATAGCGCGCGTAGCGGCCGCCGCTGTTCGGCCCCGGCTCCAGCGGGGCCACTATCCTGCCTATCAGAGCCGTCAGCGAATATTTGCCGCGGGCCCTGTCGAACGAGACGCCGCGCATGCCCTGCCCGTCGAGGGAGAGCGGCGTGAGCGTGGGAGAGATGTCCCCGACGGCCAGGTTGCCCCACGGCGCGTAGTAGTTCAGCAAGACTATCGACGGCGTTATCGGCCTGTGGTAGGTATGGACGATATAGGTGTTGAAGAGGAACGAGGATTGTCGTATCCTGCCGACGAGGTTCGCGGCCGTTATCCCCTGGTGGCTGGTCCAGGAGTCGCGGCTCGAGTTCTTGTAGGTGAACGAGACGTCGCCGCCTATCTTGAAATCCTGCGGCACCGTCGGACGCAGTTCCTTCTCTATGACCTGGAAGCCGCGGTAGTCCGTCTCCAGTATGCGCCGGCCGTCCTTGATCAGGAAGACGCGGTAGAGCAGGCGGTGTCCGGGCATGTTGTCCGGGACGAGGAAGGGCAGCTGGGTTCCCTGCGCCGCGCCCGGCTGAACGTCCTCTTCCGGCGACTGGGTCTCCGTCTGGGCCAGGAACCGCTTCTGGTCTCCGTCCAGCACGTACAGCTCCCCCACCCAGTAATACGTGCCCCGCTTCCAGACGGTGGTCCCGGTATTGACGACCAGGGTCTGCAGCCGCACCTCCTCCCCCGCCATCACCGGGTCCGGGGCGGCCACGGTGAACTGCAGGCTGGCAGTGTCCTGCGCGGAAGCGCTGGCGGCCGGCACGGCCAGGAGCAGCAGCAGAGGGAGTAGTGTCCTGTTCTTTATCATGTTGTAGCGAAACCCTATTATATGTTTTTTGAATTTATCTGATTACCGCGAATTTCTTGACCACCTTCGCCGCGGCCCCGGTCGAGGCGTCCTGCACGCGCAGTATGTAGAGGTACACTCCGGGGGCTACCCTGTCGGCGGCCAGGTCCCACGAGATCTTCCTGCCGCCGGCCACGGTGTCCGGCGAGACATTGTCCAGCGTCCTTATAAGGGTGCCGGCTATATCGAACACCTGCACCTGGGCGCGGAAGGAGACGGCCGAAGGCGCGAAGCGGAAGTTGACCGCGGTGCGGGCCGGATTGGGATACGCGTAGACCCCGCTCTTGTCGAGCAGCTCGAACTTGGGGGTGAAGACCAGCTGCTGGCCGGGATAGAGCCGGACCGTGGCCATCTCGCTGAAATACTCGCCGTTGAAGACCCGCAGGCCGTAAGTCCCAGGCAGCAGGTTGTCCACGCGGAAGGCCCCGGCCGTGTCCGTGAAGGCCGCGCCTATGCGGCGGCCGTGGCTGTAAAGCTCCACGAACGGCGCGTCGCCGCGAGAGGAGCCCGCCTCGCGCGTGGTGTAGCGCGCGGAGGAAGGCCTGGGCGCCGCCGAGGAGGCCAGGTAGTTGGACGGGATCACGCCGGTTATCGCGGCCAGTTGATAGGTCACGCTGAGCCTGAAATCCACGCTGGACGAGCCGTTGGGCACCGAATCCTTGGTGACGGAGCTCTCGATGTCCTCCGCCGTCCAGACGGCGCGGACAGTGAGGTAAAGCGGGTCCAGCGCCGGTATGGAGTAGCGGCCGAAGGTATCCGTATAGTCGCTGCCCTCCACCGCGCCCGTCGGTCCGATGGCCTCGACCAGCACGCCGGTGACCGGCTGCGTGGAAGCGTCCAGCACCCTGCCGCCCAGCGAGCCGCTGCCGGGGGCGCCGGAGACCGCCTGCGCTTGCGGCGAGGCGGCGGACCAGTTCTGGGCGTCGTCCGCGGTCCAGAGCGTGAAGTAATAGGTGACCGCGGGGTCCAGGCCGTTGATCATCCGCTGCTGGGTCGCGCCGGCAGTGAGGGTGGCCGTGGCGATCGTCACCTGGGCAGTCTGTGTCGAGACGGCCGCGCCGGTGTACGTGGAATAGGCGATCTTGTACGTGCCGGAGAGGAGGTAACCGTTGTAGGCATTATCCCCTGATGTCCGCCAGGTGAGGGCGACAGAGCCGCTGTAGGCCCCCGGCGCCGCGCCCAGGGTAAGGGTGGGCGGCGGAGCCGTATCGTCCAGGTACGTGAAGGTGGAACCGGCCGCGAAGAAAGCGCCTACGTTGCGCGGGTAAGCCCCGTCGGTGGCCCTGACGCTGGCGTAATACGAGGCGCCGCTCGTCAGCGAGTCGCGCAGGTAAGGCTGGAAATTCCAGGTCCAATAGGGGGTGGTGCCGGCCTGCAGGGCCTGCGGGGACAGGTCCCAGGACGAAGTATCGTTCTTCCACCACCTGCCGTCGCTGAGGCGGCGCAGCACCACTTCGGAGGAATAGAGCGGCGAGGAGGCGTCCGAAGCCGTGCCGCTGATGCGGCCGACGGTGCCGACAGTGGAACCGGCGGCGGGATAGATCACTCCGGCGGACGGCGGCGTCGTGTCGAAGGTGAAGGTATGCGTGGCGAACAGCTGCGAGTAGTCCCCCGCGGAATCGGAAGAGCGGGCAACGGCCTGATAATGGCGCCCGCTGATGAGCGGAGGGTTCTGCAGCGTCAGCGTGAACGTGCTGCCCTGGTCGGCCGCGTCCAGCCAGTACTGCGAGCCGGACAGGAAAGTGACGCCGTTGAAATACAGCCCGGTGTCCAGGTCGCGCAGCGAGATCTCTGTCCCCAGGACCGGGTGCGCGTTCGTCTCGGCGGTGTTGCCGGAGACCACGGTGAACGTGGAGAGATACGCGCCGGCCGGGGTCGATATCGCCACGGTAGGGCCGCTCACGTTCTTGGCTATGCCGAAAGCGTCCTTGAAAGTATAGGTCGAGCCGGCTACGTCCACCGCCCTGAAGCTGAAATAGTTGGAAGCGGCGTTGGCCAGCGCGTTGAAGCTGTAGCTCAGGTCGGTCTGGTACCAGGTAGCGCCGTGAGCGAGCGCGGCCGTGGAGTTGGTCAGGTCCATATCGGTCCACGGGATAACGGAGCCGTCGGCGAACAGCTTGTCGCGGCTCACGCTGTACTGCACTTTGGCGAGCCCGGAAAGAGGATCGTCGAAGCGCAGGTCCGTCACTTTCCCCGGGTTGTCGGTCAGCCAGCCGGTAGGCGCGACGGCGGCATAGGGAACGCCGATGACCGGAGGCGTGCTGTCCTTCAGCACGCTGAAGATGTCGCGCAAGGCGGAGTAATTCCCGGAGTTATCGTAAACCCGCACCGAGACATAGCTGGATGCGCCGTCGAGCATAGCGTCCCAGGCGGACTGCGGCAGCGTCCACGGGGCGCTGTAGGAGGGCTGGTTTATGCCGGATACGGCCGGCAGCCAGCCGGTAGTCGCGCTGGCAGGGTCGCCCAGCTTGGTGGATACCTGAAGTTCGAAATAACTTATACCGGATGCCCCTACGTCGGTGAAGGTAGCGCTGCTGAGGAAGGTATTGGTGGCTATCCAATAGGCGTAGTCGCCGGGGCTCTGGCCGTTGACGATCGTGGGACTGTCCACGTCCAGGGCCGGATCGTAGCTGGTCTTTACCGGCGGCAGCACCGCGAAGCGGGAAAGAGGGGTCGCGGAGAAGACCCGCACCCGGCTGTAGTAAGTGGTGCTCTGGAGCAGACCGCTCAGGGTAAGGAAAGTGTTCGTGGTATATGATCCGTACTCAGGATAGAAATCCGGGGAAGTCGAGACATTGAGCTGGTAATTGGTGCCGGCGGGGTTGCCGTTAGCCGCCCAGTTCGCCACCGCGGTATTTATCCCGACGCCGGTATAGGACGCGGTGGCGGGGATGGCGGCATAGGTGAAGGTGGAGCCGACCGGGGAATAATCCGTCTCCACGCCCGTCCAGTTCCTGGCCTTAGCGCGGAAATAGTACTGCGTCAGCGGGGCCAGGCCGCTGAAGGACGCGCCGGGGTTCGGGGACCATTTGGAGGTCAGCGGGACGCCGCTGAAGGTAGGGTCCGGGGAAGCCTGGAGAGCGTACTCGGTACCCGTGATGCTGGAGGCATATACGGACGACAGCGCTGACGAACCCGAGGAACCGCCGAAGAGATAGAGACCGCCGCTCCCCAGCAGCGGCGAAGAGAACTGCACCGGAGCGGGCAGAGCGGCGGCGGCGCCCCATTGCGGCAGCCCGGCAGCGGGAATGGTGGTCTGGTACACCTGCTGCATCGCGGCATAGCCGTTGTTGCCGCCGACGATATAGAACCTCGTCCCTTCGGCCACGGCGGAGTGGCCGTAGCGCGCGCCAGGCAGCGGGGTCCACGGCGCGCAGGGCGGAGACAGGAATCCTCCCGTGCTGACGGGGCAGGACCAGGTCTCCGCCCTGGCCGAAGCCCCGTCCTTGCCGCCGGCGATCACCAGCATGCCCGGGAACAGGGTCATAGAATGCGCGTAGCGCGGGGCCGGCATGGTGTTGGAAGTATCCCAGGCGCCGAGCGAGGCGTCCGCGCCCAGCTCCGCGAAGCTAAAGCCGGCCAGAACGCCCGAGCCGCTCTTGTATCCTCCGGAAACGTAGATCTTGTCGCCCACCAGGGCTGCCGCGTGGAAATACATGGGGTCTGGCAGCGGCGTCTCCGGCTCCCAGGCGCCCAGGGAGCCTGCGCTCGAGATATCGGTCGACCAGACCTCCCTGCGCGCCCCGGAGGAAGAGTACCCCCCCAGCACGAAGAGCCGGCCCCTGGCCGCGACCGCCTGATGGCCGTACAGCCCCTCCGGCATATAGGCCGCGGTCTCCCACGCGCCGAGGGAGCCGTCGGCCAGCAGCTCGGCGCGGTAAACGGCGCTGGAGAAATACACGCCGTCGAAGCCGCCGCTCAGATAGACATGCGTGGCATATACCACCGAGGATTGGCCGTAAAGCGGTCTCGGGAGGCCAGCTGAATACTGGAACCAAGGCCGCAGGGGCAGGGGCGGGCTGTTCCCCGGCCCGGTAAAAGAGAGCGCGAGCGTGTCGTGCCCCGCGTCGGCGAGAGTGAAAGCGCCCGTGGATGGGACCCCGGCCAGCGTAACCGTCGTAGTGGCGGCCGGGGCGGAGTAGTCGCCCTCCATGTAGTTCGCCACGGAGAAGACATAGTAACTGGTGTTCGGAGCAAGGGATTCCACCGGGTAGCCGGCCGCGTCGGTGGAATAATAGGCCATGTAGGGGTCGGCCTCCTGCCAGGTCGAGACGAACAGGTCGTAAGTGGTGCCGTTAGGATTGGCGGCCGTCCAGCTCAGCGTCACGCTGCTGGTGCCCTGCGGATAGTAGCCGAAAGCGGATTGTCCTACGACCAGGCGCGAATAGAAGCCGGATTCGAGCTTAAGATTAGCGCCGTCGCTCGTGATGTCGTTGGCCACGGAGGAAAGGCCTCCGGCCATGGAAAAGGCGGCACCGGCCTGGCTGGAGCTGGCAGACGAATAGTCCGCCGCGTCGCCCAGGACGGCGAGGTTCCCCGCTGTTTTTGCGGCCGCCGCCTGTGCGGGCAGCAGGCACACCGCCATGGCGGCCGCGAATATCTGTCTCATCGGTCCTTAGAGCCGGCTTTCCTCCGCTAGTTCAGCTTCACCACGTCCATGGTCGCGGTCGCCACGCCAAGATTGGCGCCCGTATCCTGGTAGACGAACAACCGGACGAACTGTCCCGGCGGAATGCGCATTATTCTGGTGAGGTTCATGTCATCGGCATCGGTCGCGCTTGAGACGGCCCGCCGCACATCCCGCGCCTCAGGATTCGGAACCGCGCCGTTAAGGCCCAGGCCTATGCCGCGCACCGTTCCCATAGTGGACGCGGCGAAAGTGACGTGCGCCGAGACCATATAAAGCCCGCCATACTTCGAGGTGAAGTACGAATTGAGCGTATCGTACTCCAGGAGATTATCCTCGTAGCTGGCGCTCATGGTCACCCAGGACCAGGCCGCGCTCACATAACTGCCGGCAGCCGGAGCATAAGCCCGCGCCATGGACTGGCGCGGCATGCTTACAACACCCGTGGTTGAGACCGTCAACATCTCGGGCGAAGTGCCGGTGCCGACCTTCAGGACGTACGGGTCCGTAAGATTCGGGCTGGGCTCGTTTATCGCCATCTTCGAGCCGGCCAGGGCGGTGGTAACGCCTACTCCGACCTTGCCCTGGTAGAAATAGGCGTTCTTGCCGCTGGAGTTGAACATCAGGTCCACCCCCTGAGAATCCAGATCTATCAGTGTCCCCGTGTCCCGTATCTTAAGTCCTTTCGTAGTGTCATTGCCCAGCAGGAACGTGTTCATCCCGCTGCCCTTATTGATCCACAGCGACAAGTCGGCGCGCGTAGAATCAACAGTCCCGATGTTGACCGTATTGCTGGTGCTCACGTAAAGGCCCGTGGTGTAATATAGCGTGGAAGTCGACACCCAGAAGCCGCCGGCCGCTTTGAACATCACCTGGTTCATGCCGCTGTTCACTATTCCCGTTCCTGTGCCATCGGCCCAGCTGAAGCTACCGCTGGCGGCCGCGGTGGATTTATATCCCGCAGAGAAAGAATACGTGCCATTGGCCGCGTTCATATATCCTCCGGGGATCACCGCATAATTGCCGGAGGCCTGGTTGAGCTCTCCGGCGCCTATGAACGAGCCGAAACCGCTGGCAGTATTGGTGGAGCCGCCGGCTATGGTCGCGTAAGAGCCTACGTTGACATTGTTGAAAATACCTCCGCCGATGGTAGTGCCCCATGCGCCGGCGGTATTCCACCAGCCGCCGGCCACCACCGAGTACTGCCCCATGGCTGTATTGGTGGAGCCGGACAGGACGGCCGAGTAAGGCATGTTAGCCTGGTTCTTCGATCCGCCACCGATCACGGCATACAGGCCGCTGCCGGTAATGTTGTTGCCATAGCCGCCGCCGATAACGGCGTACGGATCGGTCGCGCTCATGAAGTTGGAAACGCCGCCGGCGATCACGGAATAGTTGCTGGTGGTCTGGTTCCCCTGCCCGCCCCCGACGAACGCGTCCATTCCTCCGGCGATGTTGTTCCAGCCGCCGGCCACGGCCGCATGGACATTACTGGCCTGATTCCCGTAGCCGCCGCCGACGAACCCGTATTCGCCCGCGGCGTTGTTCATGCCGCCGCCTATCGCGCCGTACTGGTTATTCACGGTATTCCCGGCGCCGCCGGCTATGGTGTTATAGCCGCTGTTGGCCGTGTTGCTGAAGCCGCCGCCGACAGCGGAGTAGACGCCGTACGTCATGTTCGACGCTCCGCCGGCGACCACCGAATAGCTGGAGGCTATAACGTTGCTCACGCCCGAGCCGATGAAGCCGTAGAAGTCGTAGACGGCGTTATGCTCGCCTCCGGCTACGGCGGAGGAGGTGCCTGCGACGACGTTGTAATAGCCGCCGCCGGAGAACGAATTTGACGAGGAAACCACGTTATTGAAGCCGCCGGCCGCAGCGGAGTTGGCCGCGTAGACCGTATTGCTCTGTCCTCCGGCCACTACCGAGAAGAAGCCTGATGCCTTGTTGGAAGTACCGCCTCCCACTGTGGCATAAGTGGCGGACGCGGAATTGCCGACCCCGCCGCCCACCGTGGCGTAGGAATTGCTGGCCCCCGCGGAATTCTGCTGACCGCCGGAAACCACGGACGCATAGCCGCTGGCGGTATTTCCGATACCGCCGCCGATGACCGAATAGTCGCCGGTAGCGGCCTGGCCTGCGGCAAGGCGCGAGGTCTGCAGGTCCACCGCGCCCGTGCCGCGCGCGCTGCCGGCCACGGTGCCGTGGCCTATGCCGGTGGTCTGCATGGCGCCGCCCGTGGAGATGATTATGCCCGTTGTCAGGAGGTCCGCCGATTTAGTGGCCACGTCGGAATTTATCGACAGCGGGCCGGTCATCGCATCCCCGGCCTTCAGCACCTTGGTGGCGTCGGTCCCGGTGACGTTGATGAGACCCGAACCGTCGCCGATGAAGCGCCCGGAGGCGTACACCTCTCCGTTGCCCTTCACGCCGAACACCACGCTCGCCCCGGTGGAGACCAGCAGCATGGGGCCCGAACTGCCTGGGGCGCTGGAGATGACAAGCGCCGCCACGGGCACGGCGGAGCTGATGCCGACGTATCCGCCGAAGTAGTTGTAGGCGTTGGTGTCCTCGGCGTAGATGGAATACGGGCGGTTCGTCTGGGCGCCGCCCGTCTGCGTCGCGATGTAGATGCCGTAAGTATTGGTTATTCCTCCCCCCGTGTCGTTCTGCAACTGGTCCACGAAAACGCCCATAGCGCGGCCCACCACACCGACGCCGGCGATCTCCCGCCGGATCTTGGCCCTCAGACCTATGGCCATGGCGGCGGAAGCGGGACCCTCCACGGTAGCCTCGAAGTTGCCCGCGGCCAGCACATCCTGCAAGCCGCCGCTGACGGCCCTGGCGTTCACGCTGACCCCTAGAGCATAATCCTCCGCTCCGGCCGCGTAGTCATGCAGGCGCGGCTCTAGCTGCAGCACGGTCGAGGTATCCGCCTTGGCGGCGGTGAAATCACCGATGCCCACGAGGCCGCCGCTGGAGACGAAGAACATGTCCGGGCGGAGCGCGGAGCCGGCGGTCAGGATGTACGAGGTCCCAGCCCCCAGCAGGAACTTGGCGCCCCCGTTCACCTCGAGGGCGGCCTCGGGACTCGTCCAGTTGACGCCGACCCGGCCGGCATTGACCACCAGGGTGGAGCCGCCCACAGAGAACACGTTGCCGCCCACGGTCAGCGTAGAGTTGTACAGCGTCAGCTGTCCCGACATGGTGTCGCCGGACTTCAGTACGTTCCCGGACGCGGTGACGTTCTGAAGGCCGGAGCCGTCGCCGTAGAAAACGCCGGTGGCCGTCACGCTGGCCTTCACTACGCCGGCGGAGTCGCGCCAGATCTGCGCGTAATCGAGCAGGGTACTTCCGGCCGCCAGCACGTCAAGGCGCGCCGCGGGAGTACCGGTGGAGATACCCACGTCGCCTT
Organism: bacterium; assembly: GCA_021812825.1. Next base: position 10,186 of record JAKAMO010000030.1, read on the forward strand.
TGGCGTTGATGGTCATCCTGGTCAGAGGCGTCAGCGTACCCGCAGGGGCGGTCATGAAGTCCAGACGGGCCGGCATGCTCACGGCGCTAGGAGCTCCGTCCACGGACGCCAGCAGGGCGGCCGCCAGCGGGTAAGGGTCGCCGGAGTTGCCGTTGTAGCCGGCAAAACCCAGCAGGCCAAGGTGATCACCCGCGAGGACCATGGCCTCCGCTCCCGGTGCGCCACGTGACTTTGAGAGGGCCAGGAAAGCGGAGTCGCTTATCTCGGCGGACTGCTCCATCATCACCCCGGCGTTCTTGCTGTCGCCTACGATATGCAGCGTGCTGTGCGGAGCCTTCTGATTGATCCCGACCCAGCCGCCGGTGGTGACCACCAGGTGATAGCTGGTGTCGGAGGTGGAGGCCCGCAGGGAGTAGTTCATGTTCACCGTATCCGTCTCCTGCACGTCCAGCCTGGCTTTAGGGGCGGTCGTCCCGATCCCCAGGTAGCCGGCATTGATATAGGACGGAGAGGTTTTGTCGGCGTTAAGGCGGACCACGACGCCCTCGTTGATATCGAACACGTCGAGGAGTCCGTTATTGGCGAACTGCGATATACGCGCCACCTTGCGGTTCAGATTGCTGGCGTTGTGGATCTCCATGTAGGAGACCGTGTTCGGGGCGTAGATGTCGAGCCTTGCCACGGGCGCTTCCGTCCCGATGCCGACGGTGCCGCTGGACAGCACAGTAAAGGTGCCCCCGCCGACCTGGAACAGGCCCTGCGGGGTACCTGTGGCTATCCCCACGAAACCGGAGCCCGTGATGCGCATACGCTCGGTATGGCCGTTGCCGGTGTAGAAGGCCAGGGTATTGGAGTTAGTGGGATTATCATAGAACCCGGCAATACCAGCCTGCTCCCATGTGGGACCGTTGTTGTAGAAGGTCAGGGAGGCGCCGGTCGTATTGCCAGCGCCGGGGTTCCCCAGCCTGAGGGCTTCCTTTACCGCGCCGGCGGTGTTCGCCGTATTGACCTGGAGAGTCCCGGCAGGAAGGAAGGTGGCGATATCGGTGCCGCCGGTCTGGATGCGGGTGTTGCCACCGGTGGAATTCACCAGTATATCCCCGGCGCTGGTCAGGCCGGAAGCGCTTATTCCGGTCAGGCCCGAGCCGTTGCCGTACAAGGTCCCGTTGGCGGTGACGCTGGCGATTATCACCCCGGCGGAATTCCTCCAGAGCTGGACATAGTCCGAGGCGCCGGAGCCTTCGGCCGCCACGTCCAGCGCCGCGGCCGGCGGGAAGGCGCGCACCCCCAGGCTGCCGCTGGTGGAAACGGCCAGCCTGTACGAGGCGGCGTCCGCGTTCGTGGAAACTATCAGCGCGTACTGCGCCAGCGCGCTGGTCTCCTCGACATGAAGCCTGGCCATCGGGGAGGTATCGCCGATCCCGACGTTGCCGGCCTGCTGTATCACCAGTTGGGGGGTATTCCCCAGGTTATTGAAAGATAGCCAGTTGCCTCCGGTAGGATTGTTGGTCAGCATCCAGTAGGCGTTCGCGTTCTGTCCCAATCCCAGCCAGGCCGTATTCCCGGCGGCGGATTCAAGGAAGGCGCGGCCGTACGTATTCTTGACGTGGAGTTCCACCGACGGAAGAACGGTACCTATGCCCACCTTGCCGGAATATACCGCGAGCGTGGAGCCGCCGACAGAAAATGCGCCGCCGGTCACGGTCAGCGTCGAGCCCGCCAGCGTCAGCTGTCCTGTCATGGTGTCGCCTGCTTTCAGGACCTTCGTGGCGTCCGTGCCGGTGGCGCCCGTGACCCCTGTGAGCCCGGAACCGTCCCCCACGAACTTAACGGCGTGCGCGCCGTCTCCGGCCACCCAGAACAGGTCGGTAGTCCCCGTGGAAACCGCCATCATCGTGCCGCTCTCTCCGGCGCCGCTGGAGACGTGCAGCCGGTAAAGCGGAACGTCGGTACCGATACCCACCCGGGTAGGGGTGGAGACCACCAGTATCTCATTGGAATCCACCATGAAGGAGATCTTGCCGGTGGCATTGTTATTGAAGATCGTTTTCGCAAAGGCCTGCGGGACCGTGTTGAACACGAGGTTGCCGCCGTAATTGGCGAAATTGAGATTGCTGTTGTCCGTCACGAGCACATGGAACGCGGAGGCCGGGGAGCTGGTCCCGATGCCTACGCGGCCGTTGATGACCGCCAAGGTCCCCCCTCCCACGGAGAAGGCGTTGCCGGTCACGGTCAGCGTGGACCCGGCCAGCGTGAGCGGGCCGGTCATCGTGTCGCCGGCCTTGAGCACCTTGGTGCTGTCGGTGCCGGTCGCGCCCGTCACGCCGGTCAGTCCGGACCCGTCCCCGACGAAGCGGACGGCTTCGAAAGCGCCTGAGGCGGACATAGAGGAGATGATATTGCCGGTCGAGTCGCGCCAGATCTGCGCGTAGACGTTGGAGACCGCGCCGGTGGAGACCACGTCCAGCGCCGCCTGCGGATTGCGGGTGCTGACGCCGATGCCTGCGGTATCCATCCTGCCGAAGAGAAGACCGCCGATGTTGATCTCGTTCGAAGAGTTGGGCGCTGAGGTATTCTGCAACGCGCCGATGACTATGTTATTGCCGCCGGTGGTATTGTTCATCCCCGCCGTAGACCCCAGGAAGGTATTGCCCGAGCCGACCGTGTTGGAGAAGCCCGCGCCGTAGCCGAGCATCGTGTTGTTGTCCCCGGAACCATGCCCCTTGCCTGCGGCGGAACCGACAAAAATATTGTAATTGCCGGCGTCGGATAGGCCGGCTCTATCGCCGACGGCCAGACTGGAAGAGCCGGGAAGGACGCGCAGCACCGTGCTGCCGTTTATCTGGTAAGAACCCGCGTTGACGAAACCCTGGGTGGTGACGCTGGAAACCGCGAACAGCCCCCCGTTGACATGCAGCTGATATACGGGGGCCGAAGTGCCCACTCCGACGTTGCCGCTCTGCGTGACCGTCATCTTTCCGGCCCCGCTCATCGCCAGGACATAATTATCGGAGGCGTCCACGTACATGCTGCTCTTCAGCAGACCCGCCTTTTCCAGACCGATCAGCGGATTACCTGTACCTTTGGAGTCGATATAAAGACTGTCGTAGCTCGAGTCGTATCCCTCGATGAGGACGGCCACCTGACCCGAACGCTCTATCACATGAAGGGGATACATGGGCGAGGATGTCCCGACGCCCACGTAGCCTTTCGTGGAGACGAAGAGCATGGGCACTACGGTACTGGTACCGGCCCACAGCACGCCTGAGTTGGATAAGCTGCCCGGGGCTATCACGGTAAGGGTCGAGCCTGCCACTGTGAGCTGGCCGGTCATCGTGTCGCCTGTCTTGAACACCTTCGTGTTGTCGGTGCCGGTGGCGCCGGTAACCCCGGTGAGGCCGGAGCCGTCGCCGACGAATTTCTGCCCGTGCACGGCGTAGCTGGATACCCACATGACGTCGCCGGAGGCGCTGGAGACCACCAGCGCGTAAGCGGGAACCGAGCTGATGCCGACATTGCCGGCTATATAGGTGCGCGCGGCGCGATCGATCGAATAGATGGCGAACGGCTTATTGGGCTGGGTCCCGGAGTAAAGGGTGCTGATGTAGACGCCGTAGGTGTCGGCTATGGTGCCGGTATTGTTCACTCCGTCGATGAACAGCGCCGTCGCCTGGGGCGAAGACCCCGAGTTGTTGATGCCGGCGCGCACGCCTATCATGATGCCGTTCTTCCCCGACGGGATCTCCGCCTCGAAATTGCCGCCGGCCATTATGTCGGAGCTGTCCGAAGTGGCGGAGATGACGTGCCCGCTGACGCCTACGCGGACGTCCTGCGTGCCCGGGGTCAGGTCCTTCAGCAACGCGGCCCCCTGCACCACGGCATAGGTGGAAGGATCGACCGTCCAGTCCGCCGCAGTGAGCTCCCCGCGCACCACGACGTGCGTGGACGCGAAGACGGCGGGACCGGAAAGCGCGGTAAGCGTGGAGGCGGAATAGGCGTAGCCTGCGCTGGACGAGAAGACGGAATACGGCACGAAGGTGAGGCGCTCCAGGGGAATGAGCGGAGAGGAGTTCACCGTGACGCGGAGATACCAGGGACCGGCGGAGAGGTTCACGGCGGGAAGGGTGAAAGTGGACCTGAAAAGGCCGTTGGCGACGCTGAAGGACTGGGCCGGTCCGGCGGACTGGCAGCCGGCGCCGGAACCGGTGCCGTCGGAGCAGAAGTCGAACGAGAAGCTGTAGCTCCCGTTGGCCGGCAGTGGGCCGTCCTTGAGCCTCCCCTGGTAGGTCATTATCTCGGCCGCTGACGGCGAGGCCGCCCAGCAAGCGAGCAGGAAAATAGAGAGTATGAGCTTCTTCATAACCGCCTCCATGAGCGGATCATCAACGTTCTTTCACGCATAGCGTTCAGGCAATCCCGGCGGCGCCTTGCGACGCTCCCGCGCTTGCCTCAACGCTCCGGCGGGGTCGGCGGTCCCATGCCCGCGCATGGGACCGTCTCAGAACTTCATCCCCACCGAAAAGCGGTGAGCGGTCCCCAGGTCGCCATAGGGGAGCAGAGCGTAGTCCAGCGTGAAACCGGCGTACGCGAAGCCCGCCCCGGCGAAGAAACCGTACATCCCGGCTACCCCGGAGACGTCGTCCCCGAAGCCGCGGCCCAGTACCGCGTCGCGCTGGCCGGAAGCCGTGGTCCGCCAGCCGAGCCTGAGCGCTATCCCTTCCAGCCCCCGGTATTCCGCCCCGGCGCGCAGCGCGGCCGGGCCGTCGTTCGGGAACTCCCCGTCCAGCGCCAGCAGCAGGCGCGGGCCGGCGAAAGAGGCCGCCGCGCCCGCCTTCAGCTTGAGCGGCAGCGGGAAACTCTCCTCCTCGAACTTCACCCTGGTCCCCAGGTTGGTGACCGCGGCGCCGAACGAGTACGGCGTGCCCTCCAGCCGGTACAGCAGCCCCAGGTCCGCCGCTAACGACGTGGCCCCGCTGGACTTGATGCGCTGGCTTATCAGCTTACCGGTGGCGCCTGCAGCGAGCGGTCCCAGGCGGAAGCCCCGGGAGTATTGCGCGGCGACGTCCCTGGCGGTGAAATCCCCGGTCGGGTTCGCCGACGCGTCGCGCCCCTCCAGGTCCCCGGCGGAGAAGTACGTGACCGCCGCCGCGTAGGGGCGCTTCATATACGCCGCCTGGGACACCGACGTGCCCTCCAGGTGGAAAGCGTGGGAGAAGGCCAGCTGCCGGCCTTCCTGCCCCGCCGCCAGGCCGGCCGGGTTATAATAGACGCAGGATATGTCGTCCGAGACCGCAGTATACGCCTCCCCCATCCCCAGCGCCCTGGCCCCGAAACCGAGGCTGAGGAACTGCGCCGCCGAACTGCCCGCGGCGGCGCAAGGCGCCGCGCGCGACAGCAGCAATACGGCGAATAGTATTCCCGGTCTCATATCTCCTCCGCGTCGTGACCTGTCAGTGTCGCTCTCACTTCTTCTTCAGGCCGCCCTCTATCTGCTTCACGCTGCCGTCCGGCATGCGCACGCTGGTCTTCAGCGTCTTGCCCGAATCGGCGCTCTCCTTGAGAAGGTTGATGAACTTGTCATAGTCGCTGACCTTCACCCCTTCCTGCCATTTCCCGGCGTCCTGCCCGGACATCTTCTTGGCTGCCTCCGGGGCGGCGTTAGGCCCGGTCACGGTGGTCATCTGGCCGGCGCGCAAGGACTGCTTGCCCAGCGAGTTCTGCACGTCCACGTGCCCCTCGTAGACCTTCACGGTCAGGAGGCTCCTCTGCTCTATATCGGCCTCGGTGCCGCGCACCGCGCAGACCGCGGAAGGCGTACGCACGTTGATCTTGGCCATCTTATGCAGCATCCTGGTCCAGAGCTGGCCGAACGAGAGCTTCAGCATCTCGCGCAGCTTCCCGCCCTTGGAGATCTCGAACTCCGAGCTCTCGTTCAGGCGCACCTCCGCGCCGCCCTTGGTCACGAGCCCGGCCTTCGCGCCCTTGCCGGTCTTTATGTTGTCGCCGCCGTAAAGCATGTCGTTGACCTTGAGCTCCGAATAAGCGGCCTCGCCCGCCCGCTTGACCTGCACTTCGCCGTCGATATACACGGCCACCGCCGCCACCTGGGGCGCGCAGGAGGCGGTCAGCCCCCAGCCCGCAAGGCCGCCGGCGATAAGCGCCGCTGCCGCCGCCGCGAACTTCATCTTCCTGTTCATAACTCCTCCCTTCACCATCTCGTTCAACCAAAGCCGCGCGTCAGCGTTTGACGTCCAGCCTCGCAAAGGAGGCCTTCTCGTCAGAGCGCTTGAAAACGCGGAAGATATAGGCCGCCGTGGGGACCTCCGCCCCGCGCGCCGCCTCTATCTGATAGTAATCGAAAGCTATCCCGTCATCCGTCTTGCGGCTGCCCAGCAGGCGCACGGCCGCCGCCCTGTCCTCGGAGCCGGAGATCACGCCCACCACCATCGAAGAGGCGAAGTCCAGGTCCGGCACCGCCTCCTCGGACAGGGAGTTCCAGAGCTTGCGCCATTCCTTTACGCCGCGTATAACGAAAGTGGAGGCCTGCTTGCCGCGGAAGTCGGTGTAGCCGCTCCACTCACCGGGGACCTTCTCCGCCAGCGAAGACATGTCTATGGACGGTTCCTCCGCCAGCTCGAGGCTCTCGCTGTCCTGGGTCTCGGACGCGGCCGCGGCCGCGGCGTCCGTAGTAGCGGCTTCCGCCGGACCGCCGGTGTCCGTGACCGAAGCGCTCACCAGCTGCGCGTCGCCGCTGATAAGGGCGGCGACGACCTGCGTCAGTTCGTCCTGCGTGCAGTCCGGGCACGAGAGACTCTCGAAGGTGTAGCCTTCCAGCGCTTTCGCCGCGTCCGGCCCCAGGCGCTGCAGTATGGCCTGGAACATCTCGTCGTAGCTGAGCTTCCTGCCCGGGCCGGCGGGGGCCGAGGTCGTGGCGTCCGGGGCGAGCAGCCTGGTCTTGCAGTTATCAGGCATGTTGTCGTCGAAGAGGTCAGCGCAGGCCACGGCCAGCGCCTGATCCTGTCCCGCCGGCATGAAGGCCGTGAAGGTCAGGTCCGTCTGCTCGGATGGCCCTATCGAGGCCACCTGCTTGGGAGAGTCCTGCGAGGCAACGCCGCCCAGCGAGAACTTGACCGAGATGTTGGATTCCGTGGCGGAGCCGGTATTGCTGAGCGTCACCCGGAAGCTGACCGGGTTGGTGTAGGACATGGGAGAGGAGAGGTCCAGCCTGGTGACGGCGACGTTGCGCGTCTGGGCCGAGGCCTGGCCCTTCAGCGAAAAGTTGTAGACGTTGCTCTCGGAGATCTTGTTATTGCTGCCGTCCAGGCCCTCCACCTTCCAGTAGTAGACCTGGTCCGGGACCAGCTGTTCGCGCGGCCGCGTGGGGTTCTGCGGGTAGCTGTAATAGTTCGTCCCTGAGTTGACCGCCGAGTGCAGCTCGTTGTAGAGACCCGCGTTATCGGCCACCGTGACGCGGTATTTGCTGGCGCCGCTGGCCGTCCAGCGGAAGGTGAGCGGGTCGTCGGAAAGGCCGCGGGCGCCGTACGGCGGATAGATCAGGGTTATGTTAGGGGAAGAGATCAGGAAGCTAGTGGTCTGCACCACCGGGGTGTACGGGGTCTGCGTGGCCGTTCCCCTGAAAGTATAGTCGCCGGGCGAGGAATAGAAGGAATTGACCGAGATGCCCGCCAGCTGGCTCTGGGCGCCTCCGGCGGTGCCTGGCGCCGCGTTGCCGGTATGGGTGAACACCACGGTGCCGGCCGGGTTGAGTATCTCGAACTTGAACTGCACGCTGGAGGTGTCGGTAGCCAGGACGTTGACGCCCTGCCGCAGAGTTATGGTCTCTCCGCTGGTGAACGTCTCGCGCAAGGTCCCGGCGGAGTCATGGACCGATGCCCCTGTTCCGACCAGGTTCTGGGCCGCGGCAGCCGCCGGCAGCAGCAGGGAAACGGCTATTAGATGGAATTTCTTCATATCCTTATGCCTCATCGTATCACCGCGAACTTGCGCGAAGAGACGGCCGTCTCGCCGCCAAGGTCGTCCTCTATCCTCACCGTGTAGAAATATATCCCGCTGGCCGGCGCGTTCCCGGAGAAGTTCCAGGTGTATTCGTACGGAGCAGAGCCTGAAATGGCCCCCTCGGCCGTCCTGACCAGCGAGCCGTCGAGCGAGAAGACCGAGATCCGGACCCTCACCGGGTAGACGCCGCTCTCGACGTGGAAGGTCACCTTGGAGGAGGCAGGGTTCGGATAGGCGTAGACCGCCCCCCTGGCCAGAATGACGCCGAGAGGCTTCACCTGCAGGTCCTGTCCCGGAGCGAGCTGTATGTCCAGGGACTTCCAGGCGCCGCCGCCGGCCCTCGCGCGAAGGGTATAAGCCCCGGGTATGAGGTTGCGTATGGTGAAACGGCCGGCCGCGTCCGCGTAGGTCCTGGCCAGCAGCCGGGTGCCGCGCCAGAGCTGGGCCTCGCCGCCGGAAACCGAGGACGGACCGATGGCCGCCGGTACGGCGGCCGGCAGCACGCCGGAGACGCTGGCCAGCGCGTAGTCGATGGAAAGCTCGAAATTGGCGTCGGCGTAGCCCATCGGCACCAGGTCCTTCGCTATAGAGCTGGCGAAGCCATGCTCCGTCCAGGTGGCCTGCACACGGTAGAGCCCGTCCGGCAGCGGGCTCAGCGTGAAAGAGCCGAGTCCGTCGTCCAGGGAATAAGCGGTGGCGACGATGATCCCGTCGGAAGAGACCGCGTCCACTATGACCCCGGTGACGCCTGCGCCGGCAGGCGTCTTTATGGTGCCGGCTATCATATCGTTCAGGCGGTCGCCCGACAGCGTGCCTGACAGCGGCGAGGCGGAGGACCAGAGGTCGGCGTCGTCCTTCACCCACATGCGCAGGTAATAAGTCGTCTCCGGGGTGAGGCCGGACAAGGTATAGGCCTGGGCGGATCCGGGCCGCACCATGGCCGTGGAGATCAGCACCTGGGCGGACCGCGTGGCGAAGACGACCGCAGGGTCGGTGGAGTACTGTATGGCGAACTGGCCGTAGGTAAGGGCGAGCAGGCCGCCGTCGTCCCCGGGGAAGGTCCAGGAGACCCTTATGCGGCCGGGCGACGTCCCGGTGGACGGGGCGAAGTCGGCGACGGCCTCCGGCGGCACGGTGTCCAGCCACGTGAACGTGGAGCCGGCCATGCCGAACGAGGAGGCGTTCGGCGGCCCGGCCGCGTCCCTGGCCACCGCGGCCACGAAGTACTGCTGCGCGTTGGCCAGCGCGCCCCGCAGGGCCGTACCCGGGGTGAACGTCCAGGAAGCTCCGGCGGGGACCGCGCTGGCCACCTGCACCGTGTCCCAGTCCGCTGACACGAAGTTCCACCACTTGCCGTCAGAGACGCGCCGCATGTAGATATCGACCTCGGCCAGGCCGGCGCCGCCGGCGTCCGCGGCTGTTCCCCCCACGGCGTCCAGCGCGTAGACCGTCGTGCCGGCCAGCGGGGTAGACAGCCAGACCGTAGGCGGGACCTGGTCGAGGCTGAACGTGACCGACGGATACGGCAGAGCGGTGATACGGCCGGAGCCGTCCCGAGCCCGCGCGGAGAGCTTATACTGCGTGCCGGCGGAGAAAGGCACGGTCGACGCGTTATAAGACCAGGAGGTCAGCCCCTGGGCTTCCAGCCAGACCTGAGAGACGGAGGAAAAGGAGGCGCCGTCGAAATACAAGTTTCCCGTCAGTTCCTGCAGCGAGACCTGGCTCCCGGTAGGCGGGCTGCTTTCCGTCATGCCGGCGGCGGCCCCGGAAACCGCGGATACCGTGGAAACATAGGCGGTGGAAGGCGTGATTATCGACATCGCCGGGCCGACAGTGTTCTTCAGTATCCTGAAGGCGTCGGCCAGCGTGACGGGATTTCCGGCCTTATCGATGGCGCGGACGCTTATGTAATTCGTGACGCCGTCCTTGAGCGACGTGAAATCCACCCCCCACAGAGCGGTATATACCGGGCCGGTGGAGAAGCCCGGAACCGCCGTCCAACCGAGCACGCCGCCGTCCGCTGCGCCGGCGCTCGCGCTGGCGCTGTAGAGCAGCTGGCCCAGTCCGGAAAGAGCGTCGGCCGCGTCCACGTCGAACACGCTTCCCGGGTCCGCGGCCAGCCAACCAGCCGGCGACGCGGCATTGTTCGTTATGGTCGGCGGGGAGGTGTCCCGCAGGACGTAAAAAGCGTCCGGATACACCGTGCTGTTCGCGGACTTGTCGTACACCCTCACCGATACGTAGCTCGTTACCGCCTCCTGGATCGCGCCGAACACCGGCGCCGGCAGCACCCAATCCTGGGCATAGCTGTCCGAATTTATTCCTGTCACCGCGTCGGTCCAGTCGGCCACGGTCGTGCCGCTGAAGGACGGGCCGGTAGTGACCTTCACCTGGAAACGGTCCAGGCCCGAGCCCAGGTCGGAGAAATGGACCATGTAGGCCCCGCTGGCCGAGCCGCGCCAGTTGTCGTCCCCCCCCTGCAGGTCCGTCACCGAGGGAGGCGTATTGTCCGCCCCGGCCTGCGTGGCGGCCGAACCCAGGCCCAGCCAGCCGCTGGGCCTGCCTATCGTGTCCCTTGCGCCGACGCGGAAATAATAAAGCCTGCCGGATTCCAGCCCCGTAACGTTATAGGCCGGGCCGTTGAACCAGGCCTTGGGGCCGTAGTCGTCGCCGTAGAAGTCGGCGGAGCTGCTGACCTGCACGTAGTACTCGGTGAAGTTAGGGTTCCCGTTGGCGGACCACTGGGTCTGTACCGAGGTGGCGTCGGGAACGCCGAGACCGGGAGGATTGGGGGCCGGCGGCGCGGCATAGGTCATGGTGGAACCGAAGGTCGTTATGCCGGAATACGCCCCGCCCCAGCCGTAGGCGGCCGCGCGGTAGTAATAGGTGGTGTTGGGACGCAGCGACGAGGCCTCGAACCAGCCGCCGGGCGTGACCGTGGAATAATTGGCGGTGGCAAAGGCGTCGGTGGATTCCGTTATCTCGTAGCGCGTGCCGGCCGGATTGCCGTTGTCGTCCCAGATGACTGACAGTGTGGTGGATGAGACCAGCGCGTAGGCCTCCGAACCCGGAGGATAGGAGAAGGTTATGGTGGACAGCTCGACGAAGCCGCTGTCCTGGCCGCCGACCCCCACGGTCCTGACCCGGACGAAATAAGTGGAGTTGGGGACAAGGCCGGAGTAGAGAGCGGAAACGGCGGTACCGCTGGAAAGCGAGTAGAGCGCGAACGAGTCGTCCCTGGCCAGCTCGGTCCAGTACTCGGTTCCCGGCGCGTTATTCCCCTGCCCCCATCCCGCCGTGACGCTGCTGATGCCGAGGTCCGTGACCGCGAACGACGATGGAGCGCCGGGCGGCGTGACGGTGGAGACCGTGGCGCAGTAGCCGGCGGGATCGGGGTCGGTGGAGACCTTGACCTTGAAATAGTAGCTCATGTTCGAGGAAAGCCCGTAATAAGCCGTGGTCTGTTGCCCCAGCGTAAGCGCTGCGCTGGCTAAAGTAACGGAAAAGGCCGGGTCGTAGGAAAAAGCCACCCAAGGGGTTTCCGTGCCGGGGGTATCCAGGCTCCAGGCCAGCGAGACAGAGTCGGTAGAAGCCGAGGTGAAGCCCACCCCCGCAGGTACGGCTCCCATTGCGGCACCCGAAAAGAAAGCAAAGCAAGTCCCTGCCCAAACGGCCTTTTTCATTCCACCTTATATTATAGTTAATATAGCCCGAAGGGGTAAGGTGACGGGGGATACGTTTGACGGAAGTTACAGATAAGCGCGGGCGCGCCCGCGAAGATACGCCGGTTCAGTAGCCCAGTTCCTCGTTGACCAGCAGCACGGAGATATCGGCCGGCCAGGGCTTCTTCCAGAGTATAGTGGCCGCGTTGCAGATCCGGGACGGAGAGGCGCAGTCCGCGCAGCGGCCGGTCCTGACGCACGGATTATCCTTGGAAAGCCTGATGTTGTTCGCGATGGCCGCGACATTGCGCGAGCGCCACAGCCCTTCCTCCTGGTCCTTAGCGAGCTTATTTACGCCGGCGATAAGTACCAGCCTGCGGGGGCCCCACGTGACCGCCGCGCCGCGGTTGCCGTTGGCGTCCACGAAGATGAGCTTGCCGTCCATGGTGACGGCCTGCGGCGAAGCGAGGTAGATGTCGGAAGCCAGCGCCTCCAGCCAGACGGACCGCTTCTGCTCCGCGTCCATCCCGGGCTTATGGGTAACGATAACGTTGCCGGCCTTCTCGAGCGCCGCCGGGAGCCCCAGCCCCTGGACGGTCATGGATCCCCCTACCCCGATCTTCCTGCCGCTGCCTGCCAGCCTCAGGACCGCATCGGCCGCCTCCCGGCCGAAAGCGTAGACCTCGGCGGAAAAACCGTTGACGCGAAGGGCCTTCGCGGCACTCTGCAGCTTCATGAGTTTAAGGGCGCCGATCTGCTGTTCCATACATGCTCCATCTCTCCTCATGAAAACGCCCCGTGCCTCGCGGCCCCGGGGCGTCGGTCCGGCACCGCCTTTATGGCTGCGTCTTGCGGACCAGGTCCTGAGCGTCCCAGCGCATGTCGCGGGTCTTCCACTGGATATCGCGGCAGACGCGGCTGAGATCGGAGGCGGTCCACTGCGCATCGTAGCCTATCAGCCTGGGATCTATGCGGCGCACGGTATCCTCCAGTCTCTGCGCGGAGTTCTGCACTTCGAACTGGAAACGGTTGTCCAGGTCGCGGGCGTCCCTCTCTATATCACGGGCCAGCTGGTTGAGCCCGGCGTCCTTGACGGCATTGTTCAGAAGGTCCTTGATATCGAACGCGAGACGCTGGAGGTCGTTGTAACGACGGTCCATATCCGACTTCATCCTGCGCAGGTCACTGGAGAAGAAGGGGTTGGAGGTGCCCTGCTCTATCCTGCGCGCGTCGGATTCGAGGCGGTCGATATCGTTGCGCAGCCAGATCGTGTCGTTCTCAATGCGTGAGATATCGTTCCTGAACCGCTGGAACTTGTTGACCAGGTCCTGCGGGACCTCGTCCTTCGCCGGAGCCGGTACGGCCTGGGGCTCGGCCGCGACCATCAGGTCCGGCACCGTCATACGGTCCAGCTGAAAATCAACGGCATGGGCGGATACCGCCGGGAAAACGACCGCGGCCGCTAGAATGAGTCTCTTCATCTACTGCCTCCTGGATTCTGAACTTTACTGTATTATACGCTTCGGCGGCCTCCGCCGTAAGCGTCTTTGGGCCCAGGCCTTTCCTGGGACCTTTGACCTACTTCAGACGCAGCACCGCCAGCGAGAGCGGCTCGACCATGAAATTCCCGGAGACCGGCGCGCCCGGGTCCTTGACCAGCCCGTCCGGGCCGAAGGCCCTGAGCCATTTGCCGCCGGGCAGAGCGAAACTGCGCGCCTTCTTTTCGGGATTCACAAGCACCACTATGCGTCCCCAGGGATCGCCGACCTTCTCGCCGTAGAGCTGGTAGGCGATCGCGGGCGGCTGTACCTTCAGGCCGAGCTGCTCGTAGAACTTAAGGTCCTCACGCACCTGGGCTTCCGTGGTCATGCGGAAAGCAGGATGCGCCTTGCGCATGGCTATCAGGTCGCGGTAGTAGGAGAAGACCGCGAAGTTCTTCTTCTTCCGGTCCCAGTCGAGCTTGTTGACCGGATCCGGCAGGTTGTAGGAGTTGTCCTCGCCGCCCTTTGTGCGCAGGAACTCCTCTCCGGCATGGAGGAAAGGTATGCCCTGCGAGGTAAGCACCAGCGCGTTGGCCAGCTTGTCCATGGCGACCTTGTTCTCATACTTCTCTTCGGGCACGGAGAGATCGATGCGGTCCCACAAAGTGTGATTGTCGTGGCAGGAGACGTAGTTCATCGTCTCCAGCGGCCCGTCGGTGAAGTCGTCCACCGCTCCGCGGATGCCGCGCATCACGGCCTCCCTGTTGCGCGCGGCCTCCACGTAGCCCAGGTCCTTCAGCGAGAATACGCTGCCTTTTATCCCGTCGCGGAACCCGTCGTTGAACACCGCATAGCCTTTGGAGCGCTGGCTGCCCTTCCCGACGCCGTTCACCGGCGAATCGCCGGCCTTCCACGGCTCGCCGTAGACGATGATGCCGGGCTTTTCCTTCTTCAGCGCGGCCATGATGGCGTCGGCGGTCCCCGTATCCATCAGGCCCATCAGGTCGAAGCGGAACCCGTCCACCTTGTAGTCACGCACCCAGTGCAGCAGGCTGTCGATGATGAACTTGCGCGCCATCGGCGCCTCGGTCCTTATCTCGTTGCCGCAGCCCGAGCCGTTGTAGTACGTGCCGTCGGACTTCAGGCGGTAGTAGTAGTCCATCGCGGCCGCGTTGAAGTTGTACACGCTGGCACGGGTTTCGGCCGTGTGATTGTAGACCACGTCCATTATCACCTTGAGGCCCTTCCTGTGGAAGGCGTCCACCATCTCCTTGACCTCGCGCACCCGCGAGCCGTCCAACGGGTCCGTGGCGTAGGAGCCCTCCGGGGAATTGTAGTTGACCGGCATGTAGCCCCAGTTGTAGGAGGACGTGCTGTCGCCGTTCTCGAAGTCCTCTATAGGCAGTATATGCACGGCGTTGACGCCCAGCTCCTTGATGTGGTCAAGCCCGGTGGCGATCCCGGGAAAATCCGTGTCGCGCGTGCCGGACTCGGCCGCGCCGATGTATTTGCCCTTGTTCTTCACTCCGGAATGCGGGTCCATCGTGAGGTCGCGCAAATGGACCTCGTAGACCACCGCTTCGGAACGGTCGAAGACCGGGGCGTCGGCGACAGGGGTCGTGTCCTTTAACACCAGCGCGCGGCCGGCGTCGCCGGTCACGCAGGCCGCGTACGGGTCCAGCCCCTCGTATACCTTCCCGTTCTGCTCGGTCCTGATGCGGTAGGACTTCCCCTCGAGCGGGAAATCGAAATCCTTTTCCCATACCCCATTGCCGCGGGGCTGCATAGCGTAGACCTCGGGCTCGGTCCCGCCGGGGCCGTAGACCAGCGCCTCGGCCCTGACCGAGTACGGCGCGAAGAGACGCAGGACCGGGCTCTTCGGATCCCCGGAGAGACCCATCGGCAGGTCCGACGTGAACTCCGGGCCGTAGACCAGGTCGCCGAGGCGCAGCGTGGCCGTTCCCAGTCCCGGCGCCTGCAGCGAGTATTCCCCGGCGTTGATGGCGGAGTAGTCGGCCTCCAGGCCCGGGAAGGAGAGCAGCACCGCGCGGGAGTAGCCGCCGCCGAGGGGATCGGCGGAGGCCGGAGAGAAGGTCTCGCCCGCGCGCAGGAGCTTGAAAGACTGTGCGGCCAGGAACGCTTTGTCCAGCGGCCTGGTAAAGGCCACGCGGACGGTTCCGGGAGAGTCCAGCCAGACGCCGGTCACCGCCGTGGAGATGGCCGGCGGCGAGGTATAGACCTTCGGGTCCCCCTCGAGCAGATAGACCTCCCCCTGCCTGGCGGGATCCAGCAGGCGGTCCGGGGCGTCCTTATCGGCCCAGTTGCCTTTGCGCGGCAGGAAGCCGGTCCTCTTTCCGGACAGCCCGCTGGCGTCGAGGTCCAGCTCGTATAAGGCTCCATAAGGGCCTTCCCCTGAGGGGAGCAGCTCGAAGCCCGGCTTCTTGTCCCCTTCGTTCCAGACCCATAGGTTCCAGCCCTGGTACGTCCGGTCCAGACGGCTATAATGTATCACCAGCTTGTCAGCGGCTGAGAGCGGATTTGGCATGATAACGGCTCCGATAAGTAAGAGTTGCAGAAGCTTCATATTGGGGTTCCCCTTTAACGTTCCATTTAATTGTAAAATATATGCCTATGCTCCTCACAGCGCTTTTTT
>JAKAMO010000148.1 GCA_021812825.1 bacterium
CGCCGATGGAGATGGTGTTAAGGTCGCCTGCAAGTATGGTCGGTTCGCCGGGAACCGTAAGCGCGGAGAGCGCGGTCTCGAACTGCGCCAGCCGCACCTTGGCGTTGGCCTTGTTCTCGGTATGCATGGAGACCAGATTGATGCGCGCGGTCTTGCCGCCGGCGCCGGGGACTTCTATGTAAGCGGAGATGGAGTTGCGCTGGCCGGTCCTGGGCTGGCCGCCGTCGTCCGCCCAATCGTAGCCGCCCTGGTCCTTCATGATGGGCAGCGCCACGAACCTGCCGCCGCTCAGCGGGTAGCGCGAGACTATCGCGTTGCCGCTCGAGCCCAGGCGGTCCGAACGCAGCTCGCCGAACTCGGAGGCCGTGAAATAGCTGAAGCCAAGCGCGGAGGCGATCTCCCGGGCGGTGACTTTTCCGCCTGCGATCTTGCCGTAAAGGTCCGTTTCGGAAAGGATGAGCACATCCGGGTCGGCTTTTTTAATTACCGCCAGCAGTTTGTCCAGCTTTTCACCGCGGCTGGCGTTCCACTGCATTACGCGCAGCTCGCCGGGCGGCAGGGCCGGGGCTGGCTGGGCGGATGAGAAAGAGCCGCCTTCCGTGTAGCCTGTGGCGGGGCGGAATTCTCCGTTCGCGTCGGGGCCGAGGCTGGGCAGCGGCAGGTCGCCGGACCGGGAAAGGCCGGGGACAGGCCCCACGGGATCAGCCGCAATTTTTTTGGCGCTTGCGCCCTGGGCGGAAGCTTTGGGCACGCCGGGGGTATTAAACTCTCCGGAGGAGCTCTGTGATTCAAGCTCGGTAAGGGACGGTGTATCCCGGGGGGCGTCCCTGAGGTCCGAGGGGATATGGACCGGTGCCGGTATTATGGTTAAAAGGTATGTAAGCGACCCCAGCAGGATGGATGGTGTAATAAGGTGTTTCGCTCTCATATGCTATCCCCCCCGTCCGCGTGTCCCGCTGTGCGGCGGACCAAGTATAAATACTTATATAGGCTACCCCCGGAGCTTAAAGTTGTCAAGGGCCGAAGATCCCTAAAAAGGCGGGTCCTGTTCTTAAGACCTGGTTTTAACGCCGAATTTATAGGTCAGCGAAAAGCGGTGGGTGTTTCCCAGGTCGCCCATCGGGGCATAGGCGTAGTCGATAACGTAGGAGCCCATATCCAGGCCCAGGCCGGCCGACACCCCTGCACCGGTACCGCCGCCGTTGGTCCGGTACCCGGCGCGCACGGAAAAAGCCCCGCCCTGCGCGTAGGCTGTCAGGAAATCCACGCCCAGGCTGCCATACAGCCCTGCGTCCTTCATGTCGTTCAGGTCGGCGAAAAAAGTCATGTCTTTCTTTATGTTCCTGTCGTTCCCAAGGTTAAGCCTGTATTGTCCGCCGGCTTTGACGGTCAGCGGCAGGGGGTCGCCGGAGCTTCTGTAGCTGAGTTTTGTGCCGGCGTTCTGCACTACAAGGCCCAGGTTAAGTTTGGCCGGGATAGCCGCGTAAATAATGCCGGCGTCGGCCGCCACGGCGCTGGCGGATTCCGTGTCCAGCTTGCTGGAGATGTATTTAAGGTTGACGCCCAGGGCCGTTCTGTCCCCCAGCCTGCGGCTGTACCCGGCCGTGACGGCCATGTCGGCGGAGGAATAGGTGTCCGAAAGCTTGTTCCCCAGTTTGTCGTATTTGTCGGTGGGGGGGGTGGAAAGATAGCTTACCGCAGCGCCGTAGACGCCGTCCCCGGCCGGTTTCGCGAAAGCGAGGTTGGAATAACTGGCGTCGAGGATCCAGTTGACCTGCGAAAAATAGAGTTCGGTGCCGGATACCCCGGTCAGCCCGGCCGGGTTGTAGAATATTCCCTGCACGCCAGAAAGCGCCGCGCCCGAGTCCCCCAGGGCGGCCGCTCTGGCGCTTACGCCGACCCTCAGGAATTGTCCGCCGGAAGTGCCTTCGCTGCTTGCGGCCGCGCAGTTCTCCGCGGCCGACAGCAGTGAAAGAACGGTAAGAACGCAGATTTTCAGCATAAGTCCGCTCCTCAGCTTCGCAGAAAAAGGAATTTTATATATCATTTGATTATCGCTATCCGGCCGCTCTTTTTTCCGCCGGCGGGGCTTGTGACCAGGTAAAGGTAGACCCCGGAGGCCGCGCGCGCGCCGTCCTTGGTGCGGGCGTCCCACAGGCACCTGCCGTCGCCGTCGTCGTCCGTCAGGTCCCTCACCAGGCCGCCGGCCAGGTTGAATATCCTGATCCTGGAACCGGCCGGCAGGGATTCGAAGACGACGCCGTCCCCGAAGACGGACTGGCCGAAGTCGCCCGTGCTGCCGGGCTTGTAAGGGTTGGGGTAGGCGAATACGTCGGACAGCGCGCCGGCGGCGGAAACTATGCTGCCCAGAGCGTAGAAAGAGAAGTGCGGTATGTCCGAGTACACCGTCCTGGCGGTTTTATCTATGGCGGAGTACCTCAGAGGGTTCCAGACAAGAGCGCTGGTGTCCAGGTTGAAAAGTTTCAGGGTGCTGACCTGTATCTGCGGCACGGTCCCGTCCAGTATGCCGTCGTCGTTGGCATCGGTATAGGTGATGGTTATCCTGGCCTGCGAAGCCAGGTTGGACGTGAGGGCCGTTCCGAAAACATCGTACAGGTGAAGCTCCACTATGGACCCGCTGAGCAGCGTGGCGGTAACAAGCTTGGCCGTGGCGGCGTCCAGGCTGCCCTTGGTTATCTCCTGCGGGCTGGCGCCGGCGCTGGTGCTTATTTCAATATAGCCGTCCGGGGCGGCTCCCGCGGGTATACTTATGGTTATCTGGCCTATTCCCGGCAGCGGGGCAGTAACGCTCTGCGCCGCTGCCGCGGTGGCGAATACCATCGTATAATTGGCCGGCAGCGGCAGCGTGGTGTCGGTCCCCGCCGTAACGGCGCTGGAAACTGAAACTATCCCGTCGTCATTGTAGCCGAAGACGGCGTAGTAATAGGTGGTGGCGAAACGCAGCCCGGTATCGGTGACCGAGGTGGAGGTGAAAACATCGCTCCAGGCTTTGACCCCCGTCCAGGAATTGCCGTCCAGAGAACGGTCCACCCTGTAGCGGGCGCTGCCGTTGCCGGCCCATTCAAGGGCCATGGTGTGCACTCCGGAACTGGTTACAATAACCGCGGTCGGCGGGTTCGCCAGCGTTGAGACGGAGGCCTCTGAATAATCGCCTTCGCCGAAAGAGGTGGCGGAGCGCACATGGCGCGTATACCTCGCGTTCGCGCTGGAGAGGTTCACTTCGGCCCAGAAAGTGGTAGCCGCGCTCAGGCCGGCGGCCAGCGTCCCTTCCGTGGAGGTGTAAAGGTTGTAGGTCAATACTCCGGGCACGGTGTCGGTCCACGACCAGGTTATTGAAGTGGTGCCGGTAGCCACGCCGTAGAGCGTAGGGGAGATATGCCGCGTGATGGTGCTGCTTACAAAACTGTAATCCCGGCGGTTGCCGCCGGTGGCGGCGGGCAGGCCGACGGTCTGTATGCCTACCAGATTTATGGCCCCGATGCGGTAAGAATAGGTGGTGTTCGGCGCGAGGCCGGCATCCTGGAAGGTGTGGCCCGTAACGCTGGAGATGAAAACCCAGGGGCGTTGGTCTTCAGGCCCGCCCGTGCTGGTGGACCTCTCCACCCGGTATTGCGTAGCCGGAACTATAGGCTCGTTCCAGATAAGCCCCACCGTGCTGGACCGGACGGAGTAGAAAGAAACGTCGTTCGGCGGCGTGGCGAAGGTGGCGGCCGTGTCGTTTATCACGTGGCTGCCGTAGGTGTCGTACCCGGGCGCGGACTGGATTACCGCTATACCCATCGTGTGCGTGCTGTTGGTGAGACGGTAGTCCAGGGCGTATTGCCCGACAGTAAGATCCGTTATTTCCGGGGCGACCGGCTCATTTACGAACATGCCGAGTTCGGCGTGATAGACCGGGGTGCTTACCACATAGCCGCTGACATAATTCATGTTGGTGTAAGTCGCGGTAGACCATTGCAGCTTAATGACGGTATCCGTCACCGGGCTGCAGGTGGTGGGTGTAGGCGGCAGGCGGGTTATCACCTTGTAAACCGTGCTGTAAGCGCCCGGGTTCAGCGCGTTGGCCGGGGTCTGCTCTCCGTCGCCGTTAATAGCGCCGACACGGAAGTCGTACTTGGTGTCGGCGGTGAGCCCCGTTACGGGGGCGGATAAAGCGCTGCCCGCCACGAAGGAAGCCATTGAGACGGTAAAATCGGCCGCGGTGGAATACTCCACCGGGTATTCACTGGCGAGCGTTCCCGCCGGCCAGGCCAGGTTAAGGGATGTTTCCTCTATGTTCAGGAAATCAGTGGGGGTGGGGAGCAGCCCGCAGGTGGAGGGGGCTACGGCATAGGTGTACTTATTGAAAACGCTGCGGTTCACGCTCTCAAGAACGCCGAAGGCCTTTATCCATCTGGCGTGCTGTTTGTTGCCGGTTATGGTGTCGGGACTGGTGTAAGTTTCTATCCAGTAGGTGGTCGCGGGGGACAAAGTCGCTATTACCCCGCCGGCATCGGCGGCGGCGGGCTGGCCGTATTCGGCCGCGCTCGATTTATAGAGCCTGAAGCCGGTTATATCCGTGCCTGCGAACGGAGCGATGTCCCATCTCCATTCTATGGTGTAGGAGGAAACGGCCACGGCGGCCAGCCCCAGGTCCAGCGGGGGAGTGGTCGTAGCCCGCACAACGCTGTATTTTCCCGGGGTCAGCTCGTCGTCACCGTTCAGGGCGCCTATCCTGAGCAGGTAATTCCTGTTGCTCAGAAGCTGCAGAGTCTGCCAGGGTACAAAAATGGCGCGGTTGCGGGCGTAGTAACTCCCGCCGTCGGTGGAATATTCCACGGCGTAGGCGGTGGCGCTGCTGTAATGCCATTCTATATACGCGCTGCTGGCGGTTACTCCGCTCATGTCGAAAGTAGCCGGCGGCAGGGCGTAGGTGTATTTCACAATATGCTGCGAATCGCTGCCTTCGTCCGGGCCGCTGTAGCCGGTCAGCCACCTGGTGTACGCCTTGTTCACCCCCAGCCCGGAATCTATGTAAAAACTGGTGGACGGGGCCAGGGTAAGGACGGTCGGGGTGCTGGAAGAGTAAAGATGATAGCCGTCTATGCCGGAGCCCGTAAAAGGGCCGGTGGACCAGCTCCACTGTATGGACGTGGTGGAAAGCGCGGAGGCGGAAAAATCCGAGGCGGACACCGGAACGGGGGAGTTAAGGCGCAGCACGCGTTGGGAGGTCTTTGAAACGGCGGCTTCCGCGGTGGCGCCCAGGCCCGCGAAAAGAAGAAGGAGCGGCAGCGCGAGCAGCAAGTTTTTTATGTTTTTCAGCGGCATTCTGTTTACCTCTGCGGAATTAATTGAAAAAATTAAAACCTTACACGGCCAGCCCGGATAAAGCCGGCTATAACCCAAAAACTGATTGTATCACTTTATAAATAGTTTTGCGCACATAAATACTTTAATGGCCGGGCCACTGAAAGGCTAAAGCAAAGGGCCCCGCCGCCGCGGGGCCCTTTTTGCCGCCTGAAGCGGAGGGGATTACTTTATCTTCCCGTCCACCCCGAAGATATAGGCCATCAGCGCCGCGCGCGCCCACATCCCGTTGCGCTCCTGGCGCCAGAACACGGCGCGCGGGTCTTCGTCCACGGACACCTCTATCTCGTGGCGGCGCGGCAGCGGGTGCAGT
>JAKAMO010000031.1 GCA_021812825.1 bacterium
CATCCCTAAAAACCCAATCGTTCCCCATAGCCTGTATTCTATTATATTTTTGCCGCGGTTAAGCCGAGAGGACCGGTCCGGGATCAGCGCCCTGCGGAGAGGACGCTGAAGGTTTCCGGAGGCAGGGAGATGAAGCCAGCCGCCCCTGCACGGAGGCCCCTCCCGGAAGAGGTGAATATCTCCGTCCACCTGCCGCGCGGCAGGGAGACGCGCCTGGCGGCCGCGGAGAAATTGAAGGCAGCAAGGGTCGCGGCCCCGCCGCGGCGGCGGAGGAGCGACAGAACTCCGGAACGGCCTTCGGAGACCCGCAGCTCGGAGCGGTGCACGGTACCCAGCAAAGGGACGGAGCGCTGCATCGCTATGAGGCGCCGGTAGAACAGGAGCATCCGGGCGTGCACCCCCCGCTCCTGCTTCCCCCAGTCCAGGCGGCTGGCCGCGAAAGTTGCCTCACGCTGGGGGTCGGGCGGTTCCGCCTTCCAGTCGAAGGACGCGAATTCCCTCCTGCGCCCTTCCCTGACGGCCGCGGCCAGCGCCGGGTCGCCGTGGCTGACGAAGTAAAGGAACGGATTGGTCTCGGCGTACTCCTCCCCCATGAAGATCAGCGGCACGTACGGGGACAGCAGCACGGCCCCTGCGGCCAGCTTCAGCTTTCTCTCCCCCACCAGCGCCGCCAGCCTCTCCCCGCCGAGCCTGTTGCCGACCTGGTCGTGGTTCTGCGCGCATACGACGAAACCCGAAGGAGGCAGGCCGTCGGCCGGGGCGCCGTGCATGCGGCGCCTGTGGCCGGAATAGGCCCAATCGTATACGAAGCCGGCGCGCAGGGCCTTCGCCAGGTGCGGCAGGCCTCTGAAATCCTCGTAATACCCCTGGCGTTCGCCAGTGAGTTCCGTGTGCAGCGAATGGTGGAAGTCGTCGGACCATTGGGCGGCCAGGCCGTAGCCGCCCTCGCGGCGCGTGCGCAGCAGCCTGGGGTCGTTCAGGTCGCTCTCCGCGATGAGGCTGCAGCGGCGGCCGGCTGCCTCCGAGAACTTCTCGACGGCCTCCTGCATCTCCGCCAGCAGGTGCCTGGCGCCTAGGTCGAAGATGCCGTGGACCGCGTCCAGGCGGAGGGCGTCGACGTGGAAATCCCGCAGCCAGTAGAGGGCGTTGCCCACGAAAAAGTCGCGCACAGGAAGGCTGTCCGGACCGTCGAAATTGACGGCCTTGCCCCACGGTGTGCGGTAGCGGTCAGTAAAGTAAGGCCCGAAGCGCTCCAGGTAGTTCCCCTCCGGGCCAAGGTGATTATAGACTACGTCGAGGATGACGGCCACGCCGGCCTTATGGCAGGAGTCGACGAGCCGCTTCAGACCGTCCGGGCCGCCGTAGGTGTTCTGCGGGGCATAGGGGTAGACCCCGTCGTAGCCCCAGTTCCTCGAGCCTGGGAACTGGGCCACCGGCATGAGCTCCACCGCGTTTATTCCGAGGTCCACCAGGTACTGTAGTTTCTCCTGGACGCCGGCGAAGCCGCCCTGGCGGGTGAACGTGCCCGGATGCAGCTCGTAGATGACCATGTCCTCGGGGCGCAGACCCTTCCAGGAGGAATCCGCCCATTTGAAGGCGGCCTGGTCCACGACCTCGGACGGGCCGTGTACGCCTTCCGGCTGGCAGCGGGACGCCGGGTCGGGGAACACCTCGCCGTCTAGAAGGTATTTATAGCGCGCGCCGGCGCCGGCGCGCGGCAGATGCAGCCGCCAGAAGCCCCCCCTCTCCCTGCGCATGGGAAGAACGGCCTCCCTGGGCTGGGACAGCATCAGGGATACCGTTTCGGCGGCAGGGGCCCAGACACGGAAGGACACGCCCCTGCCCGAGACTACGGCCCCCTGGGGCTGATCGGCGCCTTCCGGCTGCCCGGAGTTACGTTTTAACCGTCCCCTACCCTCCATACCCCGATTATATCTAATCCGCGGCCCGCGCGGGCTGCGCACAAAGCATAAGCCCCCGGAAAATTCCGGGGGCTTATGGTTGCGGGGGTTGGATTTGAACCAACGACCTCAAGGTTATGGGCCTTGCGAGCTACCAGGCTGCTCTACCCCGCAGAGATATTATAGCACAACCGCTGGGGTAAAGCAATATCGGTCTACTTCTGCAGTTCCTGGGAATCCACGGCGTCCCCGGCCTTGTCGTAGACGGTCATCTTCAGATGGGCTCCGTTCACCTCGAACACCGCGAAGTGGAAGACCGGCAGGAACTTGGCGGACCAGTCCTCGTTGCGCCGCTGGATGTACAGCGGGGAGCCGCCGCCTCCCAGCGTGACATAGGTTATCCCTCCCTGCTGGTCCGGCACGCCGTCCTTTATCGGCAGCGTGCGCTCGTAATCGTGGTCGTGTCCCTGCAGGACCATATCGACCCCGTATTTCTGGAAGAGCGGCTCCAGCGTCTCGACTTCCTTCAGTACCGGCTCGTGGGCCCCGGTGGAATACAGCGGGCCGTGGAGCACGACGAAGCGCCACTGCTTCGCGTGCGCCTTGGAGAGAACGTACTCGAGCCATTTGTACTGCTTGGAACCGGGCTCCAGCGACGGGGCGAACTTGGCGCCGTAGAAAGCGTTGGTGTCCAGCACCACGAAGCGGGCGTTCGCCACGTCGAAATAATAGTAGTGGGGCGGCAGGCCGGTGTACGGCGTGGTGTGGAAAGGGACGAAGTTAGCCTTCAGGAAGCCCTTTCCCTCAGGGCTGCCGAGATCGCGGCCGTAATCGTGGTTGCCGAGCGCCAGGAAGAACGGGACGCGCGCCAGCAGGTCGGCGTAAGGGCGGAAATATTCCTCGTCGGCCATCTCGTCCAGTCCTTCCGAAAGCGAATCGCCGGTATGCACTACGAAGTCCGGGGAGAATTTCGCCATCCGCTCCGCGAGGGTCACCTGTTCCTCGGAGCTGGAGCCGGAATCCCCGAACGCGAGGAACGTGAAGTACGGCTTATCCTCGCCGCGGAAGGTGACGAAGGAGCCCTCGAAGGCCTTGTAGGCCGCCGTGCTGTCCTGCACCGGCAGGTAGATGCGGTAGCAGTGGGTAGTGTCGGGAAGCAGGCCGAACAGCGTTATCCTGTGCTCGGCTGCCTCCGGTATCGGGGTCAGGAAGCGCTCGCAGTCGGGCGCGCCTCCGTAGGTGAGCCAGCCGGGAGCAGGCGCGTCGGTGCGGAAACGCACCGTCACCATATCCTCGGTCATGCTCTCCAGATAGGGGCCGCGTTCTATGACCACGGCGGCGGCGGGAGCCGCCGCCAGGAGCAGCGGGAGCAGCAGGCTAGCGGCCCTCATTTCCCCTTGGCCCCGCAGAAGAGCGGCGTCACCCGGAACTTCACGGCGTCTATGACGCCCCGGTCCGTGATACGCAGCTCGGGGATAGGCGGCAGCGTGAGGAAAGCCATGGCCATGAAGGGGTCCGACAGCCTCGAGCCCAGCATGCGGGCCGCTTCCGTCAGGCGCTTGAGCTTCTCGCGGACGAACTCGGAGCTGCGGTCCGACATCAGTCCGGCGACCGGCAGCGGCAGCGCCTCGAGCACCTGGCCGTTCAGAGCGGCCACTATGCCGCCCTGCATCTTCACCACCTGCACCGCGGCGGTGTACATGTCCCCGTCGTGCGTGCCGATCACGACTATATTGTGGGAGTCGTGGGAGACCGACGAGGCGATGGCGCCCTTCTTCAGACTGAAGCCCTTGACCAGTCCCTTGGCTATGCGGCCGCTGGCCATGTGGCGCTCTATGACCGCTATCTTAAGTATGTCGCGCTCGGTGTCGGAGGAGACGTAGCCGCCGTCCTGCTTCACCGGCTCCACGGTCATCCTGGTCACTATCTGGTCCGGGACCACGTTAATGACACGGGCGAACTTCCCCTCCGCCTTCAGCGCGAAGTCCTCGTGCTCTATCCACTTCACGTTGACGGTGCCGCGCGCCTTGCCCTCGTACTCCTTGATCACTCCGGGGGTTATCCGCCGGTCGCTGGCCACCAGCTTCCCGCACTTGAAGACCTTGGTTATCTTGAGGCCCTTGAGGTCCTGCAGCACCACCATGTCGGCCTGATAGCCAGGGGCTATCGCGCCCAGGTTCTTCAGGTTGAAATACTCGGCGGTGTTTATCGTGGCCATCTGTATGGCGCGGATAGGGTCGACGCCCAGCCTTATCGCGGTGCGCACCAGGTAGTCGATATGGCCCTGGCTCTCGATATCCTCCAGGTGGCGGTCGTCCGTGACGAAGATGAACTTGCGGGAATTCTCGGAGTTCACGAGCGGCAGCAGCCCTTTGAGGTTCTTGGCCGCCGTGCCCTCGCGGATCATGATGTACATACCGGCGCGCAGCTTCTCGCGCGCCTCGGCGACGTCGGTGCACTCGTGGTCGCTCTTGATGCCGGCGGAGACGTAGGCGTAGAGCTGCTTATCCTTCAGCATCGGCGCATGGCCGTCTATAACCTTATTCTTCGCTATCGCGATCTTCTCCAGCACGCCCCTGTCCTGATAGATCACGCCGGGGTAGTTCATCATTTCGCCTATCCCGAGCACGCGGTCGTCCCCGAGCAGCAGCCCCAGGTCGTGCGCGTCCAGCTCGGCGCCGGCGGTCTCGAGGTGGGTGGCCGGCACGCAGGACGGCAGCATCACGTAGACGCCCAGAACGGCGTTCAGGCTGGAGGAGAGCATGTACTTGATGCCGTCCAGGCCCAGGACGTTGGCGATCTCGTGCGGGTCTATCACCACCGAGGTGGTGCCGCACGGCAGCACGGTGCGCGCGAACTCCGGGATCTTCACCATGGAGCTCTCTATGTGGACGTGGCCGTCGATGAAGCCCGGAGCGACGTAGGCGCCTTTGAGGTCGATGGCCTGCTTAGCCTTGTACTCGCCGAAGCCGACCACCTTGCCGCCGTGCACGGCGACGTGGGTGCGGTGGATGTCGCCGGAGAAGGTGTTTATCACCCTGGCGTTCCTGAGCAGGAGGTCCACCCTCTTGGCCCCTCCGGATATCTCTATCGTGCTCTTTATCTTAGCGAGATTGGAATCAGCTAGCATCATGCACCCCTTTTTCCGCGCGGCATCAATGATTTAATTCTACATATTCCCGCGTTGCCGCGCAAAAGAGCAGCGGGGCGCTTTTTATTTAGTATTATTTTCAGGGGTAATTAACAATGAAGGTGAAATTCCCATCCCTGCTATGGACCGCGGCCGGCACGCTGGGCATCAGCGTGGCCCTTTTCATCGGCTGGCTGCTCTATTCCAACCTGGCGCAATGGACCGAAGCCGAGCGGGAGCTGAGCCATTCCAACGCCGCCATCCACAGCGCGGAGAACCTCTACGCCCAGACCCTTGGGGCCTCCTCCCGCGGGCGCGCCTACATGGTCACCGGCCGGCAGGAGTCGCTGGCGGATTTCGACCGGCAGGTTTCGATAATGCTGCGCGAGACCAACTTCCTGCGCCAGATAGCGCGCACCAGGCCGGAGTACGCACCGTATTCGGAGCATCTGGCACTGCTTGTTCCCGAGCGCATAGACGCCATGCGGAACTCGATAGCCCTCAGGAAGGCAGGCCCGCTGTCCACGGAGCGGGTAGCGGACAGGATACGCAACGGCGACGCCATTACCGCGGAGATCCGCGCCGTGACACGGGACCTGATGGAAACCGTCAGGATGAAAATGGGATTGCTGGGCGCGCAAACCCGGCTCCAGGAGACCCAGCGCAACCGCATCATCGCGACCATCCTGATCCTGCTGATCCTGCTGCTGCTGGTCACGCTGGTGTTCATGCTTCGGGAGGAGGCGCGCCGGCGGCGCGCCGAAACGGAACTGGCCGACGCCAACGCCAGGCTCAAGAGCGTCCTCGACTCCGCCACCCAGATCTCCATCATCGCCACCGACCTCAAAGGGACGATGATACTTTTCAGCGTCGGAGCCGAACGGCTGCTCGGGTACTCGGCGCAGGAGCTGATAGGCAAAGCGACTCCGGAGGTGATACACCTGCCCGAAGAGGTGGCCGCGCGCGGGGCGGAACTTACGGCCAGGCTGGGCCGCCCGGTGACGGGCTTCGACGTTTTCGTGGAGGCGGCCAGGACGGGCGGGCACGAGATCCGCGAATGGACCTACGTCCGCAAGGACGGCTCCCGCCTCCCTGTGGACCTGGTGGTCACCGGACTCAAGAACCACGCGGGAGAACTTACCGGCTTCCTGGGCATGGCCATGGACATCAGCGCCCGGAAACGCTCCCAGATGCGCATGCGCAAGCTGGCGGCGGCGGTGAGGCACAGCCCCACGTCCATCGTGATCACCGACAAGGA
The DNA here is from genome assembly GCA_021812825.1 of bacterium. The sequence goes on from JAKAMO010000031.1 coordinate 6,290, forward strand.
CGCCAACATAGAATACGTCAACCCAAGGTTCCTCGAGCTGACCGGCTATACGGAGCAGGAAGCTCTCGGCAAGAACCCGCGCATGCTGAGCTCCGGCAGGAACCCGAAGGAGCTTTACAGGGACCTGTGGGCTACCCTGCTGGCGGGCAAGGTCTGGCGCGGCGAGTTCCTCAACAAGAAGAAGGACGGCGAGCTGTTCTGGGAGCGCGCGGACATCTCCCCGGTGAAGGACCCCGCGGGCAACATCACCAGTTACGTGGCCGTAAAGCTGGACATCACGGATAAGAAGCAGATAGAGGCCGAGATGGCGAAGGCCAAGGACGCGGCCCTGGAGCTGGCCCGCATGAAGGCCGACTTCCTCGCCAACATGAGCCACGAGATACGCACGCCGATGAACGCCATAATCGGCATGACCGGGCTCCTGCTCGGCACGGAGCTGTCCCCCCGCCAGCGGGATTACGCCAGGACCATAGGCACGGCGGGAGAATCTCTGCTGGACATCATCAACGACATCCTCGATTTCTCCAAGATAGAGTCCGGGAAACTTATCATAGAGACGATGGATTTCGACCTGCAGGAGACGGTGGAGAGCACCGTGGAGCTCCTCGCCCAGCGGGCGCAGGACAAGGGGCTGGAGCTGGAGCAGCTTATAGAACCCGACGTGCCGCTCCACCTCCGCGGCGACCCCGGCCGCCTGCGGCAGATACTCACCAACCTGCTCGGCAACGCGATGAAATTCACGGACCGAGGAGAGGTGATACTGCGGATATCCAAAGAGAGGGCCGACGCTGACGGGGCCCTCCTGAGGTTCACAGTGAAGGATACAGGCGTGGGGATACCCAGGGAGGCCGGCCGCAAGCTCTTCCAGGAATTCACCCAGGCCGACGCCTCCACCACGCGCAAATACGGCGGAACCGGCCTGGGACTTTCCATCTGCAAGCGTCTCACGGAGCTCATGGGCGGTGAAATAGGCTTCGAAAGCGAGCCGGGACAGGGCTCCGTCTTCTGGTTCACCCTGCCGTACGCCCTGACCGCGCAGCAGCCCCCGGAGGCGCGCCCGGAAGGTCTGGAAGGCACCAGGACCCTCGTAGTGGACGACAACGCCGCCAGCCGCCAGATAGTCACCAACTACCTGACCCTCTGGCAGATGCCCTGCGAGGCCGCGCAGTCCGCCGAAGAGGGCCTGTCCCTGCTGAACGCCGCCGCCGCCGCAGGCAAACCCTACCAGGTCGCCATAGTGGACATGCAGATGCCGGGCATGGACGGCCGCATGCTGGCCGGGGCGATAGGCAGGCAGCCGCAGCTCTCCGGGCTGAAGATAGTACTGCAGACGTCTCTCGGACAGGAGATCTCCAGGGAGGAGCTTTCCGCAAACGGCATCTCAGTATGCGTTCACAAGCCCATCAGGCCCTCCGTCCTCCTCAGGGCGATAACCGCGGCCCTTTCCGGGGAGACGGCCCAGGAGCCCGCCTCCTCGGCACCGCGCAAGGAGCCCTCGCCTCTGAGCAGGTATTTCAGGATACTCCTCGCCGAGGACAATCCCGTGAACCAGAAGGTCGCGATGCGCCAGCTGGAGAAGCTGGGCTACGAGGCCAGTCTCGCCGCCAACGGCCTCGAAGCCGTGGCCGCGATAAAGGGATCCTCCTTCGATCTCGTCCTGATGGACTGCCAGATGCCAGAGATGGACGGCTTCCAGGCCACCCGGGAGATCCGCCGCCTCCAGGCCGACGACCAGCGCCGGATCCCGATAATAGCGATGACGGCCAACGCCCTCAAGGGCGACAAGGAGAAGTGCATCGCCGCCGGCATGGACGCCTATATCTCGAAGCCCGTGCGCATAGAGCAGCTGGCGGAAGTGATAGGGCGGTGGGATTCCCCGCTGGACCCGTTCACGCTGAAGGACCTGGGCGAGCTCGGCGGCGACGACGGCGGCGAGTTCTTATCGGGGATCCTGTCCACCTATCTGAAGGACCTGCCGGGCAGGGTCGAGGCCGTCCGGACGGCCGCCGAGGCGAAGGACGCCGAAGCGCTCCGCCTGGCGGCCCATGCCCTGAAGGGCAGCAGCGGCAACATCGGCGCCAGACGCCTGCAGAAGCTCTGCCTCCTGCTTGAGCAGGCCGGCCGCTCCGGCAGTCTCGAGGGTGTCGCCGACCTGATGAAGGCCTTCGACCTGGAAGTTCCCGCGGTACGGCAGGCCATCGAGGCACGCATCTCCGCGGGGAACTGAAGATGATTGCGCTCCACCCCGCCCAGCACGACCTATCACTCGCCTCCTTGGTCTTCCTAGCGGGCTTCGTCGATTCCATAGCGGGAGGCGGGGGTCTTATAACGCTGCCCGCCTACCTCGCCCACGGGCTCAGCCCAGCGCTGCTGCTGGGCACGAACAAGCTTTCCTCCTCCATGGGGACCAGCGTGGCGGCGGTCAGGCTCATCAAGGAGGCGCGCTTCGGCGCCGACTTCCTTTTCGTCCTGACGGTGCTGGCGGCGGGAGGCTCGTTCCTGGGCGCCAAGGCCATCTCCCTGGTGCCGCCCGAACTGATACGTTACCTCCTTATCGTGCTGCTGCCCCCGGTGGCGATATTCCTGGGCGCCCGCAAACGCTTCGGCCTGGCGGATACCAGCCATGTTCATTCGGAGAACTCGCTGCTGAAGCGCTCCGGAACGCTTTCATTCTTCGTGAGCTGCTACGACGGGATGCTGGGCCCCGGCACCGGGACCTTCCTGGCCGTGGGGTTCGCCAAGCTCTGCGGCTACGACCTGCTGCGCTCCACTGCTCTGGCCAAGCTGCTGAACCTGGTCTCCAACCTGGCCGCGCTGGCGGCCTTCCTGTGGCTCGGCAGGGTGGACATACGGCTGGGCCTGGCGATGGGTATCGCCGGGATGGCGGGGAATTACGCCGGCTCGCACATGGCGCTGAAAAAAGGCGCCTGGGTGATCAGGCCCATGCTCTTCTCCGTCTCTGCCGCGCTGCTCGTTAAGCTGGCGTGGGATATGCTGCGATGAGGAATTACAGCGAACGGCTTCCCGTTTGCGGCCGTTATACCTCTTCTGCTGGCTTCCCCTATCTGAGCATCGCCAGCAGGCCGAAACGCCCAGTCCTGGCCCCGTCCCGCCTCCAGGAATAGAACTGCTCCTTCTCGGCGTAGGTGCACAGATGCATGAACTCGTGCCTGGCGACCCCCAGCGCCTCCAGCCGCACCCGCAGGAGTTCCCGCAGGCTGAAAAAGTGCCGTCCTTCTTTGAGCGTCAGGAAACGCTTCGCGGCTCCGTCGGGGTAAAAAAGGTTCAGCTTCTCGAGAAAGTCCTCTTTTACCGGATAGTTCGCGGCGGAGATCATCGGGGAAACGCCGGCGATGACGTCGGCTGGGTCGGTGCCGTAGCGGAGCTTCATGGCGGCCAGCACCGTTCCGTAAATATCAAGCAGCGCGCCGCGCCAGCCGCTGTGCGCCACCGCCACGGCCTTGTGCGCCCTGTCGTAAAGCGCGGTCAGAGCGCAGTCAGCGGAGACCGCCAGCAGCGGCACTCCGGGGGCCGCAGTGATGACAGCGTCCGTATTCTCCGGGGGCGTCACCCCGCCCCCCTCCACGAAAGCCACGTTGGCCGTATGGTTCTGGCGCATGCGCTCCAGGCGTGCCGGCTCCGCCCCCAGAGCCTCGCAGAACAGCGCCAGGTTCTGCTCCACGTCCTCCAGCCTGTCTCCGGAACCCGCCCCTAGGTTCAGCCCGGAATAATGCCCGGAGCTCACGCCGCCCTGGCGTGTGGAGACGGCGCACTCCAGGCCCGGCTCGCCTTTGAATACGTCGAAGCGCAGCAGCTTGAGACCTTTCCGTTCTTCTGCGTGCATGTTCCCCCCTTCCCGCCCCGTACGGGGTCAGGACTTCAGACTCAGACTGTAGGACCTCACGAACCTGGCCGGGAAATACGATTCCTTGGCCTTCCTGATACCAGGGATACCGAGGTCGTTCTCCTTATTGATGAACTTATACCCGGGCGAAGCCGTCCGGGCGGCCTCCCTGTCGAGGAACTGGTAGAGGCCTTTGACCGAAGCGTCGGCCTTCTCGAAGTTGAGCGTATAAGTATCGGCGCTGAGCCGCGAGCCGAAAGCGAAGCCGGCCAGCTGGCCGCCTATCTCGACGGCCACTCCGGTCATCTCCAGCCCGCTGAAATTATCGAGTCCGTTTATTATGGCCCGGCGCTCGCAGTCGGGGATATCGTCCAGCACCGCCGCGCCCTTGCTGGCCTGCCAGGTATCGAAGACCTCCAGGCACTTCGCCAGGCAGGCCCCGGCCAGCCTGGAGACCCTCACCTCCGCCCCGGCGGCCTTCGTGAACTGCGCTATCAGGTTGCGCTTGCGCGAGTACTTGTGGCCCCTGAGCTCGGCCAGGTCGGAGGCGTTGTATATATAGTCGCCGTAGCCGGCTTCCTCTGTCACCGTGAAAAATCCGGAGACGTTCTCCAGCCCTATCATGTCCAGGTAGTCCTGCGGCACGTAATGGTATTCCGCGCAACCGAGGTCCTTCGCCCAGCAGGCGAGCTCCCGCGGCGTGGGATACCGGAACGGCAGAAGCAGCGGCAGCAGTAGCCTGGCCCGGCGCGGCGGGTCCATATCCACCTCGGAGAGGTGCAGCACGCCGTCCTTTTCCAGGTAGAAAGCCTCGTGCACGCACCCGCTCCAGATCATCATCGAGGCGAGGGAATACGGGCAGAGGGGGTAGAGCTGCCCGTCGAAATAGCATTTAAGACGCTGGTAATCGCCTGGATGGAACTTTTTAAACATTCCTGGTGCCCCGCATCATCGCAGTGGCCTTCGGCGGGGAGCTGAAGCCGAGCGAACGGTAAAAAGGCGCCGCTCCATTGCTGGCGATAAGCCCGACCCAGCGCATGCCGTCGGCGCGCAGCCTGGCGCCGAGCCTTCGGATAAGACCGGACCCTATCTTCCTGCCCCTGCAGGACCTAAGCACGGCCACGTCGTGTATATAGGCCTCGCGGGACCACGCGTCTATGGCGCGGGCCATGCCCACGGCGCGGCCCTCCTCCTCGGCTATAATGAACCGGCAGCTTCTGGATATGATCCTGCCCAGCAGGGCCGGAGTATCGCCCCTCCCCCACCAGCCCTGCTCCTTATATATATCCGTGATCTGGCGCAGCAGTGCCGGAGATGCCTGCCTGATAAAGCGGTACTTTATCATACCGGAAGAATCCTATCTTTTCTGGAGAACGCGGGTCAAACAAACGAAAAGCCCGGGTTTTCCCGGGCTTTTCGTATTCCGAGTGAAGTATTAGAGGCCCCGGTACGGGTCGTCCGTGACGCTCAGCAGGTAGACGGCGGCCTTGATGTTGCGCTCCACCGCGCCCTTGACGATGGCGGCGCCGGGGTAGAAGCCGCGGCCCTCGAGTTCGAAGGTGAAGGCCAGCGCGCCGGTGGCGTCGTAGGCCCAGTCGCAGGAATCCCCGGTGGCGATGTACATGTCGCTGGACTTTATCGGCTCATAGCCGGTAAGCTTGCCCATCTCCCCGGCGTGCTTGATGAAGGCCTGCTTGTCCTTCGCGTTAGGGACGTCGCTGTCGCTGCCGCCGTAAGGGTAAAGGATCTCGCTGGCGTAGGAGTGGTAGCTGATATGCGTCCTGATGTTCCTGCGGGCCAGCATGAAATCGCGGATGTGCTGGCTCTCGGGCTCGGAAAAGGCCTTCGGGCCGCAGTAGGTGTCGGAACCGGGATAGTTGGAGGCGCCCGCCTGGCACCACCAGGAATCGAAATTGCGGTTCAGATCCACTCCGCGCGAGCCGTTGGAGTTCTTAGCCATGTTCTTGCGGAAGTACTGGTAGCTGCCGGTCTTGATATCAAACTCCACTCCGTCGGGGTTGCCCATCGGGATTATATAGATATCCAGCGTGGAGATATACTTCTTGATGTCCGCGTCGTTGCGGTGGTCCATCAGCCAGGCTGCGAAGAGCAGCGGGACCTCGTCGGCCAGGTGCTCGCGGGCGTGGACGTTGCCCAGGAAGAAGGCCCCGGGCTTGGAGCTGGCGGCCTCGCCCTTCGCGGAGGGATTGATGCGCAGGCACCAAATGTCGCGGCCCTCCACGGTCTTTCCTATGGAGAACAGGGAGGCTATGTCGGAGTTCTTCGAGGCCAGTTCCTTCAGCAGGTCGGTGGTCTCCTTGTAGTTGTGGTAGATAGCGTCGGCGGCCGGGAAGTCCTTGCTCACCGTGGAGGAATATTCGGCGAGCGGAACGCGCTTGATGACGGAGAAGGATTTGGAGGAAAGATGGTCCATCAGCTCCGGGCCGGCTATGCCGGACACGGTGCCGCCCTTCCTGTCCACTTCGATGATGTCGAAGCCCTGCTCCAGCAGACTGGTGCGCGCGGCCTTGTCGGCGGCCTTGATGGTGACCCAGTAGCGGCCGTCGGCCTGGCGGGCGGAAGCCTGGGCGGCGGGATAAGCGGCGTCCCCGGCCGGCGGGGTCGTGATATGCTTTAAAAGCTGTTCGTAGGAAGAAGGCGTTTCCGCGGCAAAGGACGGAAGAGCCGAGACGGCGGTGAAGAGCAGCGGGAGTAAAATCTTTTTCATGCTGTAAAGCCTCCGCGGACCTTAGTTGACTATAGTCAATGTATATTAATTATATGAGCAAAATCAAGTGCCCACAAGGCCAAAGGACCCATACATCCGTAGGACCTAGGGCCCATGATAAATGTCAAACGACATCGCTTATTCCCGACGGGAATACGGCTTTTCCGGAATTGTCAGATAAGAGCGGATATCCCCAGCGCGGCGTACCATAGCCCGGCGATGAGCATCGTCAACCGGCCGATCTCGTTGGCGCGGCGGCCTATCCAGGGGGTGCCGAAAAGTACCGGGGAGATGAACAGCGAGGTGGCGGCGAAGAAACCGCAGAAATAAGCGGAGCCCTTGATAACGTCGGCCAGCCCGAGCAGGCGCACCAGGCCGGCGGCGAAGGGAGGGCACACGTTTATGCCCGTCACGAACCCGAGGGCGACCGGCAGACGCTTGAAGAAAGGGGCAAGGTCCACGCTGAACAGACAGAGGCTCTTTACCCTGACCCTGGCCAGGGCCAGGAAGGCCATCAGCAAGCCGCAAGCGGCCATGCAGGCCGGCAGCACCCAACCGGGCAGGACATAACGGCCGGCCTGTCCGGCCAGGGAGGCGAGAACCGCGAACAGCATATAGGCCGCGAAGCGGCCGCCGAGGAACTGCAGGAAGATGTAGAAGTTGAACTTCCAGGCCTCCTTCCCCTCCGCCAGCATGTAAGGGGCCAGCAGCGGGAGGCAGGACGCCAGGCAGTAGAAGCCGGTGGAAAGGCCCAGCAGGAAACCTTCCGAGAAAAGGGCCGGCACGGCTAGATGTCGACGCCCCTGTTGCAGCGCTTGCACCAGCCGGCGGCGCGGCCGGCGTTGTTCTTCCGGCTGAGCTGGACGGAGTCCTTGCAGCCGGGACATTTCACGTCCATGCCTGAAAGGTCGAGCTTAGGGAAATCCTTCTCGAATATCTCCTTGCTGGTATAGCGCGGTTCAAGCCATTTTCCATCTTTCATATAAACCTCCGGGAACAGCTTCTACCTGGCGATGAGCCTGACGACGTCGTACATGGCGGCGGGGACCCAGAACGCGGTGAAGGCCGTTCCCAGCGTCAGGGCGGAGAAGACATAGAAATATTTCACCGACGCGAGGCGGCCGAACGCCCCGCCCCTGACGGGCAGCTCCAGACCAAAAACCGTATAGCGCAGCGCGGAGGTCGGACAGGCCTCCAGGCACTGGCCGCAGAGGTTGCAGTAGGCCAGTATCTCCGCTTTATCTCCCCCCGCGCACTTTATGGCAGTCACGGGGCAGGAACCGGCGCAGCGGGCGCAGCCGTTGCAGGTCCCGGCGTCCACCGAAAGCCGGAAGGGGTTCAGCCGCCCCCAGAAAGCCTGCCAGGCGGCGAAAGGGCAGAGGAAGGAGCAGAAGAAGCGCCTGCGCGTGAGCACCGGCGCGGCCAGCAGCGCGGCCAGGGCCAGTATCATCAGTCCGTACTGCGCGGCGAGCAGCCCGCCCTCCTGGTTCAGGAACACGTCCGTCAGCTTGAACGGACAGAGCCAGAGACAGTACTGCGGGAGCATGTAGGCGAGCGACACCAGCATGAAGAAGATCAGCAGCGCGGCGGGGAAGTCCCTGAACTTAAGCGCCCAGCGGTCTATCTTAAGCGCCGGCTTTCCCGGCAGCGCGCTGAGAGAGTCGTCTATCCCGCCGTAGAAGCAGGCCCACGAGCACCAGCCGCGCCCTATGGCCAGCGTGACGAACAGCCAGGCCGCGCCCAGCGTCAGAGGGCCCCAGAGGCGCCAGTCCCCGCTCATCAGGGCCAGGTACTGCTGGTACAGGTAGTTCAGGAAATACGGAGCCATCGCGATATGGCAGAACGGCGTTTCCGCGAAGCAGGAAGGAGCCAGCGCCTTGCTGAGCAGCCCCAGTTTGAAATGGACGAGGAACGCGGCGGCCGACACGCCGAAGAATATCCTGCGGTAATAAGAGACGCGCCCCGTGTAAGCTATGGCGAAAGCCGCGGCCCCCGCCAGCAGCGACCACGCCAGCGCGTAGAAGCGGCTGATCTCCCGTCCCGCGATAACGGCGGTGAAGATCAGCGCCGGCACGAAGACCAGCGCCGCGAACGCGGCGGCCGCCGCGGCCCGCTCCCTGGACGGAATTCCGGCTTCCATAAGTATTGTTATAATATCAAAAATCATGGGGCTCTTCTTCCTGTTCGGGTTCTTCTCGCTGCTGGCGCAGACCGTGCTGCTGCGCGGAGCGGCGCAGGTATTCGGGGCGCACGAGCTGTCCCTCTCCGCGGCCCTCGGTTTCTGGCTTCTCTGGACGGCGGCCGGCGCAACGCGCGGCGCCAGGCTCTCCGGAGAAGGGGCCTTCCGGCTTCTGGCCGCCGTTCTCCCGGCGGCCGCCGCGCTGAACCTGCTGGCCGCAAGGCTTGCCCCGGCCCTCCTCTCCCCGCTATCGCAGCCCGGCCTTTTCACCATCCTGGCCGGCTCCGCGCTGCTGATATTGCCGGCGGCCTTGGCCAACGGCCTTGCCGCCGGCGCGGCGCTCCGCGGCGTGCCATCCCGTTTTTACGCGGCGGAAGCCGCCGGCGCCGCGGGAGCCGGGGCCTTCTCGATACTCTATTACCGGCATTTCCCCGGAGTAGACCCGCTGCTGGTCCTGCTGCCGGCCGGGCTGGGGCTGGCCGCGGCCTGCGCGCTCGTCCGCCCGCGCGCCGCCGGACGCGCTCTGGCCGCCGCGGGAGCCGCCGCGGTCCTGGGCCTCGCCGCCGCTTACGGCCCGAAGTGCTGGCGGCTGAAGCCGCCGGCCCCCGTCCCGGCTAAAGCCGTGCAGACGGAAGGCTCCATGCTCTACGAGGCCGGACGGGGCCTGGTCTACGAGGACGGCAGGCTCCTTCACGCGCCGGAGGACACCTCCGCCGAGGAGCTGGTACATATCCCGCTCCTGACCGGGAAACGGCCGCTCAGGGTGCTGCTTGTGGGAGGAGGAGCTTTCTTCGCGCTGCCGGAGGTGCTCAAGCACGCTCCGCAGGAGGTCGATATCGCGGAGCCGGACCGCTTCAAGGCGGAAGAACTGGAAAGCGGGACCGGGGCGAAGCCGGGCTCCTTCCGGCTGCTGCGCGAGGACCCGCGGGAGATGGCCGGCCGCTCCGGCCGTTACTCGGCGGTGATACAGGCCGCTGGCGCGCCCGAGAACGCCGCCCAGAACAGGCTCTACACGCTGGAATATTTCCGCAAGGCCGCCTCGCTGCTCTCGCCGGGAGGCCTGTTCGTCTTCCAGCTGCCTTTCTCCGAGAACTACGTGCCGCCGCAGACCGCTTATACCGCGGCTTCGGTGCTTGCCTCGGCCAGGGCCGTCTTCCCGTCGGTGCAATTGCTGCCCGGGTCCAGGCTTACCGTCATCGCCTCCTCCGCGCCGGTGAAGCTCTCCGTACCGGAGCTGGCCGCGGAATACTCGAAGCGCCGCCTGCGCGACCGCGCGGTGGTACCGTCGGCCTTTCCTTTCCTGCTGGACCCTTACCGCCGGGCCTGGGCCGCCGCGGAGATAGAGAGAGTGAAGGCTCCTCCGCTCAACACCGACCTCAACCCGCTCGCTTATTTCAGGTTCTGGCGCTCGTGGCTTTCCATGGTGCTCTCCCCCTCCTCGCTGCTGGGGCTGGCCGCCCTGGCGGCCGCTGGCATCTTCCTGGCATGGAAGCTGAAGAGCAGCCTGGGATTCCGCGGGGAAGAACGGACGGGAGAGGCGTTCCTTATGGGGTTCTGGGGACTGGCGCTGGAAACGGCGGCGCTGCTGGCCTTCCAGGCGCGCACCGGCCGGCTGAGCCCGGAACTGGGGGCGATGTTCTCCCTCTTCATGGCCGGAGCCGCGGCGGGAGCGTGGTCGGCGAGGAACGCCGGAACGAAGACCATAGCGGCGACGGAAGCCGCGGCGGCGGTCCTGGCGCTGGCGGCCGCGGCGTGGCCGGAACTGGCCATGGCGCCCTGGACCGCGCGCGCGCTGCTGCTTTGCGCCGGAGCGCTGTCCGGGGCTTTCTTCTCGGCCGCGGCCTTAAAGAACGGGCCGGGCGTATATTCCTGGGACCTTATAGGAGGGGCGGCCGGCGGGCTGGCGGCGGCGGCTTTCGCGGCGCCGATCGCCGGCGTCCGCTCGGCCTTCGTAATAGCGGCGCTGGCCGCGGCGGCCGCGCTCGCAGGCGGCTACTTCTTCTCCTCGAAAGCGTCCACCCCGAAAGAATAAATGGTGGTACCCGGCTGCTTCCAACAATCGCGCGGCAGACCGGCCTTCTGCTCGCAAAGCTCCCCCATGAAGGCTTCCTTATCCGGGATCTGTTCCCAGACCTGGGGCAGGAAAAGCCCGGACTTCCCGTCCCTGGCCACGACCACGCCGTCGCCCTTCTTGACGGCGGAGGCCTTTGCGGGCCTCAGCGGGGAGAGGACGGAAACTTCTATGCGCACGTCCGCGAGTTCTTCCTTCCCCAGCGGGTGGAAACGACCGTCGCGGAAAGCCGCGGCGAAAGCGCCGTAGCGCACGGCGTCCGTCAGCGTCATCGCGGGGGTCACCGTGCCGACGCAGCCGCGCAGCGACCCTCCCTTGGTAAGCGTGACGAAAGCGGCGCCCGGCAGGTTAAGGCGCGGGTCCGGGTCCAGGCCCTCCGGCTGGGGCGTTCCGGAGAACTGGCGTTCCAGGGTGACGCGGGCTTCCTTGAGCAGAACGGCTTTCTCGTCCGCGGAAAGGGAGAGGTCGGGCGCGCGGCCGGACTTGACGAAAAGACCGCTGATATAGCCGACGACGCTCTCAGGCCCCGCCTTCGGACTCTCCGAATTGGAATCGGACATCTTCAGGAGATGGAAAGAGGCGGCGCCCAGCCGGCGGGCGGCTTCCATGCCGGCCTCGAGCGCGGCCTCGCCGCAGGCGCAGGTCTCCAGTCCGGGGATCCTCTTGCGCAGCAGGTAGTGGGACGTGGTCCAGACCAGCTCCGGGTCCATGCTGCGGATGGCCAGCAGCATGGCTCCGTCGGCTTCGGCCGCCACCGCCTTGGGAGGGTAATGGGAGAAGTCGGAGGAGACCACTATCAGCGCCTTCTTCCCCTTGAGCGCCGAGGCCAGGGCCGCGCCGACCGCCCTGGCGGTCCCGAGGTCGTCGGTGTTCATCACGGCCGCGAGCAGCTTGAAGGGCTTCTTCAGGCGGCGCTGCAGGAACGGCAGCTGCACCTCCACCGCGTGCTCGCGGGCGTGCGCGGACGGCCTGTTCTCGAAGAGCGGGCTGACCTTCATCAGCGCGGCAGCCAGCTCGCGGTCCGTAGGCACCAGGCCCAGCGGGGTGCGGTAGTCGTCGGAAGCCAGCAGGCCGGCGCCCTTGACCGCCTCCGTGTGGCCCGTGGCCAGGATAACTACCACGTCGTAGGAATCCTTCACGAACCAGTAGGACATGGCGGCCAGCCTGCCGGAGAACTCGTACCCGGCGTGCGGGGCCAGCACCGCCACGATCCCGCCGGCCGGCTTCTTGGCGTCCTTCGGGACCGTCAGCCAGGCGTCGGCCTCGCGCGTCAGCTCCGCAGCATCGGCGGTATAGAACTTGCCGGCCACGACCGGCTCGCGCGCCTGCGCGGAACAGGCCGCGCAGACCGCCATCAGCGCTATAATATGCAGGATGACCGCCCGTCCCGTCATTTCCATATGCCCGGTATCTTAGTGCCGTCCCAGGGGCAGCGCCCGCCGGTAGGGGTAAGCCTGTCCTCCAGCACCGCGTAGCCGTAGCGGCGCACCAGTATCCGGCCGCACTTGGGGCAGTAGGTGTTCTCCCCCTCGGAACCCGGCGCGTTGCCGGTGTAGACGTAGCGCAGGCCCTTCTGCATCGCTATCTTCCTGGCCTTTTCCAGGGTTTCAAGCGGAGTAGGAGGGATGTCCGAAGCCAGGTAGTTCGGGCTGAAACGGGAAAAAAAAAGGGGCGTGTCAGGCCCCAGGTTCTCGGCTACCCAGCCGGATAGCGCGGCCAGGTCCGGTTCGGAATCGTTCAACCCAGGAATGACGAGGTTGACCACCTCCACCAGGGCATTTTTCCGCTTCAGTTCGAGCAGAGCCCTCTTCACCGCCTCCAGACTGCCGCCCGCGTAGCTGCGGTAAAAGCCCTCATTGAACCCTTTCAGGTCTATCTTCACCACGTCCATGTAAGGGAGCAGCTCGTCCAGGGGCTCCGGGTTTATGTAGCCGGCGCTGACCATGACGTTCTTAAGCCCTTTCAGGTGGGCGAGCCTGGCCGTGTCGTACATGTACTCGTAGAAGACGGTGGGCTCGGAATAGGTGTAGGCCACCGAGCGGCAGCGGGAAGCCAGCGCGTAGCGCACTATGTCGGCCGGCTGCAGGTAGGCGGTTTCAGAGGTGATGAGCTCCCCGTAGGACCGCCCGTCGGGAGCGACGGCGACCCGCAGCCCGGTGGGCACCCGCACCGACGCGGGCGCCTGCTCGGGGTAGATCTGCGATATCTCCCAGTTCTGGCAGCCCCTGCAGGAGAGATTGCAGCCCGGGGAAGCGAGAGAGTAGACGAGACTGCCGGGATACATGTGGTAGACCGGCTTCTTCTCGATAGGATCGACGTGCACGGCGGAAGCCCTGGAGTAGATCAGCGTCTTCACCTTGCCGCCGTAGTTTATCCTGACCTTGCAGGGGCCCCGGGCCCCCTCAGGAAGGAAGCAGTCAAGCGGGCACAGGCGGCACTGCACGCCGTTGCAGACCGGAGCGGTGAACCGGGCCGGCCTGACGGACGGATTGTCCGCAGGGAAGAGCCTGGCGAACGTGGAGGGCGGAGGGAAGAAGGCCAGGAAGGCAGCGGCGGCCGCGGCGGCGCAGGCGGCCGAGACCGCCCAGGCCAGCGCAGCTGCATGCCCCCCCTTCCTAGAAGTCATTTATTTGTGCTTCCCGTGGTTGCCGTTGAACGGGTGCTTCTTGTAGAAGTCCTGTATGCGCTTCACGATCTCCTCGCCGGTCTCCGCGAAGGAGAACAGCTTGAGGTCCTCCTTGGAGATGTAGCCCCACTTGGCTATCGCGGGGAAGTTGATCACGTCGGTCCAGTACTTCTTACCCACCAGCACTATGGGCAGGTGGCTCTTCTTGCCGGTCTGCACCAGCGTCAGCACCTCGAACATCTCGTCCATCGTGCCGAAGCCTCCGGGGCAGACGACCAGCGCGCGGGCGCGCATCACGAAGTGCATCTTGCGGATGGCGAAATAGTGGAAGCGGAAGCAGAACTCCGGGGAAACGTACGGGTTCGGGCCCTGCTCCATCTCCAGCGTGATGTTGAGGCCGATGCTCTTGGCGCCGGCGTCGTGGGCGCCGCGGTTGGCGGCCTCCATGATGCCGGGGCCGCCGCCGGTCACGACCACCAGCTTCCTGCCGGGCAGCACGTCGCTCTGCGAGATCAGCCTGCCGAAATCCCTGGCCGCGTTATAGTATTTCTCCGAGCCGCGGAGGCGCGTCACGGAAGCGAGCTTGTTGCGCAGCACCGGATTCTTAGGGTCCTTCCGGAGCAGGGCCTTCACTTCCTTTATCCGCTGCTCTGTCTGTTCGGCGTCCCAGATGCGGGCGCTGCCGAAGACCACCACCGTGGAAGTGACGCCCTTCTCGGCCAGCGTCATCTCCGGCTTGAGCAGCTCGAGCTGCAGGCGCACCGGGCGCAGCTCATCGCGGCTCAGGAATTCAGGATCGGTGTACGCCTTGCGGTAGGCTTTGGAATGCCTCAGCGCGAGCGTTTGCTTGCTGACTTTCGTGCTCATTTTCACGGTAGCTCCTTATGCTTACTGTTATAAACGCGCCGCCTCAGGCGGCCGTTTTCTCGACGCGGCGGCCCAGCCAGCGGGCTGACGCCGCCGCCATCTTTTCTGGCGTAAGTTCGACATCGTCATAAAGCTCGTCCGGCTTACCGTGCTCGACGTAAGAATCCGGGATACCCAGCCTGAGCAGGCGCTGATCAATGGATTCTGCGTTCAGGTACTCCAGCACGGCCGAGCCGAAGCCCCCTGCCAGCGCGTTGTCCTCCGCAGTTACCAGCGGGCCGGCGGCCGCCAGCTCGCGCAGCAGGGCCCCGTCAAGCGGTTTGGCGAAACGCATGTCCGTCACGCCCGCGTCGATGCCGGCGGCTTTCAGCAGCTCGGCGGCCTTCACTGCCGGGTGCACCCTGTTGCCTATGGCGAGGAAATTCACGTCGCGGCCGCGTGACAGGACCCTGCCCTTGCCTATCTCCAACGCGCGCGGCTCCGGATCCATCGTCACGCCGTAGCCCTTGCCGCGCGGATAGCGCAGCATGGCCGGCCTGCCGCAGGCCAGCGCCGTGGCCAGCATGTGCTGCAGCTCGTTCTCGTCGGCCGGCGCCATGACCACCACGTCGGGTATCATGCGGAACAGGCCGAGGTCGAAGACGCCGTGGTGGGTGGGACCGTCCTCGCCGACTATGCCGGCGCGGTCCATCGCTATGACCACGGGCAGCTTCTGCAGCGAGATGTCGTGCTGCACCTGGTCGAACGAGCGCTGCATGAAGGAAGAATAGATCGCGGCGACAGGCTTCATGCCGTCGGCGGCAAGGCCCGCCGCGAAGGTGACCGCGTGCTCCTCGGCGATGCCCACGTCGTAATAGCGGCGCGGGAAAGTGTCGCGGAAAAGGTCCAGGCCGGTGCCCTCCGGCATAGCGGCCGTTATCGCGCAGATCTTGGGGTCCTTCTTCGCCAGCTCAACCAGCGTGCGACCGAAGACGGCCGTGAAAGTGGGCGCCTGCTTGCCCTGTCCGGCGGCTTTCTTCGCCTCGCCGGTCTCGATATCGAACTTAGGGGCTCCGTGGAAGTTGGTCGGGGCCTCCTCGGCGGGCTCGTAGCCGCGGCCCTTCTTGGTGACTACGTGCAGCAGCACCGGGCCTTTAAGGTTCTTCACGTAGCCGAGCACCTCGGTCAGCTCCGCGAGGTTGTGCCCGTCGACAGGCCCGAAATAGGTGAAACCCATCTCCTCGAAGATCATGCCCGGGAAGAACAATACGCGCGCCCTCTTGGCCACGCGCAGGATCTTCTTGCCCCAGAACTGGAAGCGGTTCAGGAAAAGCTCCGCCTTGCGCTCGGCGTCCTGCACGGTGCCCAGCGTCAGCATCTTAGTCAGTATGTGGCCCAGCCGGCCTACGCGCTGAGAAATGAACATCTGGTTGTCGTTCAGGATGACCAGCAGGTCCGTGCCCAGCTGGCCGACGTTCTGCATGGCCTCCCAGGCCATGCCGCCGGTCATCGCGCCGTCGGCGACCACCGCCACGACCCGGTGGGGACTGCCTGCCTGGTCGCGCGCGGCGGCCATGCCCGCGGCCGCGGAGAGGGAGGTGGAGGCGTGACCCGCTCCGAACGCGTCGTATTCGGACTCGTAGCGTTTCAGGAAGCCGGACAGGCCGCCTTTCTGGCGGATGGTATGGAACTTGTCGGCTCTGCCGGTGAGGATCTTGTGGGCGTAAGCCTGGTGACCGGTATCGAAGATTATCCGGTCCCGGGGGGTATCGAAAACATAGTGTAGGGCCAGGATCAGGTCGGCCGCGCCGAGGCTGGAGGCCAGGTGGCCTCCTGTGCGGCTGACGCCTTCGACGATAAGCTTGCGCACCTCGGCGGCCAGGGCCGGGAGCTGGGCCACGGTAAGCTTTTTAATATCCTCGGAGCCACGGATGCCTTTTAACAGTTCCATATCAGTTCTCACGCCTGAGGACGAACCCCGCTATCTCCGCGAGCGCCTCCTTCGGGGCGCCGCGGCCTTTCACCGAGGAAAGGCGGGAGAGGGCCCGGCTCAGGAGCTCCGCGGCTTTAAGCCTGGCCTCGCCCACTCCGAGCAGGGAGGCGTAGGTGAGCTTGCGGTTGCGGGCGTCGCTGCCGCTCTTGCCCAGCTTCTTCTTGTCGCCTACCACGTCAAGGACGTCGTCCGCGACCTGGAAGCAGAGGCCTATCTCCCGGCCGAAGGCCGACAGCGCGCGGAAATCCTTTTCCGGGGCTCCGGCGAGCGCGGCTCCCATCTCGACCGCGGCGGTTATCAGGTCGGCGGTCTTGTGCAGGTGTATATAGGATAGGAGGTCCAGCCCAGAGCGCCGTTTGGCCGGGGTAAGCCTGCCGTCGAGGAAACCCTCGGCGTCCAGGTCCGCGGCCTGGCCGGAGACCATTCCCCTCGCCCCGGCCCTGGAAGAGAGGACTGAGGCCGCCTTCACAAGGGCGGGCTTGGTCACCCGGGCTGGGTACCTGGAGGTCAGCAGGACCGTGAAAGCGTCGGTCAGCAGGGCGTCGCCGGCAAGTATCGCCAGCGCCTCGCCGTAGACCTTGTGGCTCGTCGGCCGGCCCCGGCGCAGATCGTCGTCGTCCATCGCGGGCAGGTCGTCGTGGACCAGGGAGTAGGTGTGGACCATCTCCAGCGCGCAGGCCGCGGGCAGGATGTCGGAAGCCTTGCCGCCGAAGATCTCGTAGGCCGCCCCCATCAGGACCGGGCGAAGGCGCTTGCCGCCGGCCGCCAGGGAGTAGGTCATGGCTTCGGCCAGGCGCGGCTGGGCGTCTTTAAGGCGCGAGATATGTACCGGAAGGGCTTTGTTGACCGCGGAGGCTCTTTCAGCGATGTACTTCTCTATGTCCATCACACTTAATTATACAAATAATCGGGAGGGAGCGGGACCGGGTCCCCGGGTGGGGCTACCAGATGAACTGAACACCGAGACGGTGGGTGGTGCCGAGCGTGCCGTAGTCCAGGTACGCGTAGTCCACCCGGACGCCGCGCATCAGGCTGTTGCTGTCGGACAGGCGGTCGAAGTTCATGCCGAAGCCGCCGCAGACCCGCGATCCGGAGTCCTTGTGGGTCTTGTAGCCCAGCCGCAGCTGGAACATCTTCATGATATCCATCTGGAGCCCGGTGGAGGAATTATAGGACTCGTCGCGGTACTTTACCAGGTCGGAGGCCACGGTGAAGATTATGATGTCGTTGACGGTATGGAAATCCTTGGCCACGCCGAAGCGCAGCGAGGACGGCAGCGGGGAGGACTGGGAGATGAACTTACGTCCCCCTCCCAGATTGAGCACGGAGGCGCCTACGTGAAAGTGATGCGGCAGGATCAGCGTGGCGCCTCCGTCGAAAGCTACGGAAGCCGCGGATTCTCCGGCGAGCTCCTCGCTGATGCGCTTAACAGTGCCGCCGACCGCCACGCGGTATACCTTGGGGCGGTAGTCGCGCACCGGCTCCACCCTGGTCCACGGCGGAGTGATCAGCATCGGGTCCAGCTTGCCGGCGTCGCGCTTGAAATTGGGCCAGCTCTGCGCGAAGGAGAAGGCGAGCATGGTATGCGAGGT
Source organism: bacterium (assembly GCA_021812825.1). Next base: position 24,169 of record JAKAMO010000031.1, read on the forward strand.
CGAGGTCTTGCCTATCGGCATGTCGTTCTGGTCGTAGGCGTCGATATCGCCGCTGGAAAGGGAGGAGTAGGCGGCCGCGGCCGTACCGAAAGGGAAGCGCCAGGCTACCGTCAGGTACTCCTGCTTCACCCCGATGAGGTACTGGTTGTGAGACCCGGAGAAGGAGGAGTAGCTGAGCAGGCCCAGCCCGGCGGGGTTGTACAGGATGGAATCGGGCCCCACCATGGCGGTATAGGCCTCGCCCATGGCGGAAGGGATGGAGGCCACCGGGATCTTCAGGAAATTGGCGGAGGTGGTGCCCGCCCCGGCGGCGCCGGCGGGACGCGGCCAGGCCGCTGTCAGGGCGGCTGCGCAGAAAGCGAGTATAGCGGCGCGGGTTCTCATAAACAAGGCGCTGCCGGAGCGGTCTGCGCTCCAGCGGTATTATAGTATACACTAATGACCGGGCTTTTCAATGACAGATTTGTTACAGGGTCGCTCCGTGTTCCCCCCGCTCGCAAGAGCGGGTGCAGCGGAAGAGGACCTTGTGCCTCCGCCCGCGAAGAACTCGTCGCGCACACAGTGCGCTCCTCAGACAATCTTCGCGGCCGACCTAATGATAGGCGGTCCGCTCCGGCACTGCGGCCCTGCACCCGCAAGCTCGCGTGGGCAACACGTCGCTCCGGCACTAACCCTGCGCCGGAAAGCTCGCGCGGGGAACATGTCGCTCCGCATCATCCGGACAAAAAAAGAAGGGCGGGGTTGCCCCCGCCCTTCGGTATGGGCCGGTGTTCAGGAACGGATCACTTGATCCACTTCATGAAGTCGTCCCATTTGCTGTCCTGCGCCCACTGCAGCCCGTCGTAAGCAGAGTTGTAGGCGTTGGGCAGGTACACGGCGAGGCCGAAGGCGTTGGCGTACTTCGAACCCACGGCCCTGTTGTGCGTTATCACGCTGCCGGAGAGGAAGGACAGTATCTCCCCGCCCTTCGCCTTGACGGCCGGGTCGGACGAGGCGTCGTCCACCAGCTTGACGAAGTGATACAGGTCCTTGTTGCTGGAATAATAGAACGCCTGCGCCTTGGTGCGGGCGTTCCTGGCGGCGGCGGTGTCGCCGGAAGCCATCACGGCGGAGACCCAGCCGTCGACCATCCCGGCCAGACTGCCCAGCTCGGAGGTCTTGACGGCCGACTGCGTGGCGCCCTGGTTTATGGACTGGTAGTGGTCGGCGTAGGAATTGACCATGACCTTGGAAAGGGCCGCGGCCTCCATCGACGGGGAGGCGGTCAGCTTGTCCAGCCAGGTGTTGTAGGTGTAGCCGTCGCCGGGCTCGGTCTCCTCGGAGGCCACGATGTAGTCGGCCCCGGAGCGCGCCTCGTAGGCGACCTCCATCATCTGCATCAGGCAGGCGTCCATCGACAGAATGTCGATCTTGCCGGTGCGCTCCAGCACCTG
>JAKAMO010000149.1 GCA_021812825.1 bacterium
CTCGGCGAGCAGGACCCCGCCGACTACGTCCGCATGGTCGCGAACGACCTGATGGGCATAGTCCGCGACGACCTCATCTATGATGTAGGCCGCCACGTCGATGATTCCGTCCACATGTTCGAGAAGTGGGGCCTCCCCTGCTGGAAGCAGGCGGGCGACGAAGGCAAGCCCCTCGAGAAGGGCGGCAAGCCCGTCCGCTCCGGCAAGTGGCAGATCATGATCAACGGCGAGTCCTACAAGGTCATCGTCGCGGAAGCCGCGAAGAAGGCCCTCGGCGATGATAACATCTACGAACGCGTCTTCATCGTGAAGCTCCTCCTCGACGAGAAGGAAGACAACAGGATCGCCGGCGCGGTCGGCTTCTCCACCCGCGAGAACAAGGTGTACTTCATCCGCGCGAACGCGATGCTGCTGGCCGCGGGCGGCGCCGTCAACATCTTCAGGCCGAGGTCGGTCGCTGAAGGCATGGGCCGCGCATGGTACCCGGTATGGAACGCCGGCTCCACCTACACGATGGCCGCGCAGGTCGGCGCAGAGCTGACCATGATGGAGAACCGCTTCGTGCCCGCCCGCTTCAAGGACGGCTACGGCCCGGTCGGCGCGTGGTTCCTGCTCTTCAAGGCGAAGGCCACCAACGCCAAGGGCGAGAACTACATGGTAAAGAACGCCGAGATGCTCAAAGAGTATCCGCCGTACGGCCTCGCCGCAGTACCGGCCACCTGCCTCAGGAACCACCTGATGCTCAAGGAGATGAGGGACGGCAACGGCCCGATATTCATGGACACAGCGACCGCCCTGGGCGAACTCGCGAAGACCATGGACGAGAAGCAGATCAAGCACCTCGAGGCCGAGGCGTGGGAAGACTTCCTCGACATGTGCGTCGGCCAGGCGGGCCTTTGGGCCGGCATGAACATCGAGCCTGAGAAGGTCGGCTCAGAGCTTATGCCGACCGAGCCGTACATGCTCGGCAGCCACTCCGGCTGCTGCGGCATCTGGGTCTCCGGCCCCGAGGACATGGCCCCGGCCGAGTGGCAGTGGGGTTACAACCGCATGACCACCGTCAAGGGCCTCTTCACCGCGGGCGACGGCGTCGGCGCCTCCGGCCACAAGTTCTCCTCCGGCTCCCACGCCGAGGGCAGGATCGCGGCCAAGGCGATGGTGAAGTTCTGCCTCGACAACAAGGACTTCAAGGCGACCATATCCAAGTCCGCCAAGGACCTTGCCGCCGAGATACAGAAGCCGTTCAAGACGTTCGAGCAGTTCAAGAACGTCACCACGGACGACTACGTCAACCCGAACTACATCAGGCCGAAGATGCTTATGTACCGCCTGAACAAGATCATGGACGAGTACGTGGCCGGCACCTCGACCTACTACACCACCTCGGCCGCCCTCATGAACAGGGCGCTCGAACTCCTCACCTGGCTTAAAGAGGACTCCGAGAAGATGGCCGCCAAGGACCTCCACGAGCTGATGAGGTGCTGGGAGAACTACCACCGCATCTTCACCGCCGAGGCGCACCTCAGGCACATCCTGTTCAGGGAAGAGACCCGCTACCCGGGCTTCTTCTACAGGGCTGACTTCCCGAAACTGGACGAGACGAACTGGAAGTGCTTCGTCAACTCCAAGATCAACCCCAAGACCGGCGAGTGGACCTGCCACAAAGTAGCCCACAAAGACCTGGTCTCCAAGGGCTAAGACGATCATCCTCTCTGCTCCCCCCCCTCTCCCTTTCATGGGAGAGGGGCGGGGACCCGGGGCAGGTAAAAAAAACCACCAACGGCCTGATTGTCATTCGCGCCAGGGTACCCGTGCGAAGCGCGGGTCGCGACGGGAATCCAGGAAGTTGAAGTCAGATGTAGCCAGGGTGGGCACTGCCCACCAAATTCCAGCCTTTCTATTCAGTTGCCGGGCACTCGTTTTCATCCCCTGAATCATCACCCCGAAGTTAATAGAAAAATCTAATAACCCTATAAAAAAGCACAAATTGACACGCTCTCAATTTAGCTTTATTATTGCGCCAAGCGAAGTCCTGTCCAGTAAGAAACCCAATATAAAACGGAGAAGCGGTATGGCGGAGAACAAAAGCATCCTGGTCGTCGGCGGCGGCATAAGCGGTATATCCGTGGCCGTCGAGGCGGCCGAGGTAGGCTACCAGGTCTACCTCGTCGAAAAGAACCCCTACCTGGGCGGAAGGGTTGCGCAGCTCAACAAATACTTCCCGAAGCTGTGCCCGCCTTACTGCGGCCTGGAGATAAACTTCAGGCGCATACGCCCTAACCCCGACATCAAGGTGATGACGATGTCCGAGGTGGCGAGCGTCTCGGGCGGGCCCGGCAGCTTCACGGTCACGGTCAAGACCGCGCCGCGCTACGTCAACGACAGCTGCACCGCCTGCGGCAAGTGCGCAGAGGCGTGCCCGGCGGAGCGCTCCAACGACTTCAACTACGGCATGGACAAGACGAAGGCCGCCTACCTTCCGCACATAATGGCCTTCCCGATGCGCTACGTGATCGACAAGTCGGCGTGCGCATCCGGCTGCCAGGCCTGCAAGGACGCCTGCAAGTACGGCGCGGTGGACTTAGGCCAGCAGGCGGAGACGACGACGCTGAACGTCGGCTCCATAGTCTACGCGACAGGCTGGAAGCCCTACGACATGGGCAGGCTATCCCTGCTGGGCGAGGGCAAGATCAAGAACGTCATATCGAACGTCATGATGGAGCGCCTCGCGTCGCCAGGCGGGCCGACGGCTGGCAAGATCCTCAGGCCGTCCGACGGCAAGGAGGCCAAGAACATAGCCTTCGTGCAGTGCGCTGGCTCCCGCGACGAGAACCACCTCTCGCAGTGCTCCTCGATATGCTGCATGGCCTCGATCAAGCAGGCCTTCTACCTCCGCGAGCAGTACGAGGACTCCAAGGTCCAGATATTCTACATAGACCTCCGCACACCCGGCCGCTACGAGAAGTTCCTCAAGCGCGCCGAGGCAGACGAGAACATAACCTTCATGAAGGGCAAGGTCGCGCAGGTAAGCGAGGACCCGGCCACCGGCGACGTAACCGTTACGGTCGAGGACATCCTGGGCGGAGGCAAGAAGCACTTCACCTTCGACATGGTAGTCCTTGCCACCGGCATGGAGCCGGTCCTCAAGCAGGCCGCCGGTCCGCAGGCCGCGCTTACGGAAGAAGGCTTCGCGGCGGCAGCGCTGCAGAAGCCCGGCATCTTCTCGGCGGGCGTCGCCAAGTCGCCGGTTGACGTTGTGACCTCTATCCAGGACGCCTCCGGCGTGGCGCTCAAGGCCATCCAGGCGATAGTGAGGAGTTAGCCATGGACAAAAAGATCGGAGTATATCTTTGCGGAGGCTGCGGCATCTCGGATGTCGTGGACATGGAGAAGCTGGAGAAGGTCGCATCCGGCGAGATGAAGGCCCCCGTCTGCAGGACGCACCCGTTCCTCTGCGGCGCGGAGGGGTCGAAGCGGATCAAGGACGACATCGCCAACGACGGCGTGAACACCGTCGTGATAGGCGCCTGCTCGCCGCGCGTCATGTTCGACGTATTCGACTACGGGATGGACGTAGTCACCGAGCGCGTAAACCTCAGGGAGCACGTCGCGTGGAGCCAGCCCGGCGGCGAGATGAAGGCGGCGCCAGAAGGCTCAGAAGGCGGCCAGGATCCCAAGCTCGTGCTGAACGCGGCGACCCAGATGGTCGCGGCTGACTACCTCCGGATGGGCATCACGAAGGCCCAGAAGATGCTCCCGCCAGAGCCGCTCAAGCAGGACCTGACGAAGGCAGTGATGGTGGTCGGCGGCGGCGTCACCGGCATGCAGTCCGCGCTGGACGCGGCAAGCCTCGGCTACAAGGCCGTCATCGTCGAGAAGACCGGCGCGCTCGGCGGCTGGAACGCCAAGGCCCACAAGCAGCTCCCGAGCCAGGCCCCGTTCACCGACCTGGAGACCCCGATAGCCGCGTCTCTCATAGAGAAGGTAAATGCGGACTCCAACATAAAGGTCTACCTGAACGCGGAGGTCACGAGGACCTACGGCGCCCCCGGCAAATACGAAGTCACGATAACCTCGGATGGCAAGGAGAGCCAGGAGAACATCGGCACGATAGTCGTGGCGGTAGGCTGGCAGCCATACGACCCCAGCAACCTCTCTGAGAAGTACGGCTACGGCAACCTCGCAAACGTCGTCACGAACGTCCAGGTCGAAGAGATGGCCAAGGCGGGCCGCATCACGAGGCCGTCCGACGGACGCGAAGCAAAAAGCGTGCTCTTCATCCAGTGCGCAGGCTCCCGCGACCCAGAGCACCTGCCGTACTGCTCCTCCGTCTGCTGCATGACCTCGCTCCAGCAGGCGACGTACCTGCGGAGCCAGTCGCAGGACTCCAAGGCGTTCATAATCTACAAGGACATGAGGACGCCCGGCCTCTACGAGAACTTCTACAAGAAGGCCCAGAACGACCCCGGCATCTTCCTTACGAAGGGCGAGGTCACGGGCATCACCGAGGGCGGCGACGGCAGCATCACGGTTGAGGTCGCGAACACGCTCATCGGCGAGAAGATAAAGATAAACGTAGACATGGTGGTGCTTGCGACCGGCATGGTCCCGAACACGAAGCCGCTCGACAAGGCGTCCAACGAGCTTCCCATCAGGACGCTCAAGATAGACTATGACGATCAGGCCAAGGGCATAGCGCCTGCGAAGCCCGCGCCGGTCCTGAACCTCCAGTACCGCCAGGGGCCGGAGATGCCGACGCTGGAGTACGGCTTCCCCGACTCGCACTACATCTGCTTCCCGTACGAGACGCAGCGCACGGGCATATACGCCGCGGGCGCGGTACGCGCCCCGATGCCGGTGGCGGGCGCCCTTTCCGACGCCTCTGGCGCTGCGCTCAAGGCCGTCCAATGCATCGAGCTTCAGTCGCGCGGCGCGGCCGTCCATCCGAGGGCGGGCGACATGACATACCCTGAGTTCAGGCTTGAGTCCTGTACGCAGTGCAAGCGCTGCACGGAGGAATGCCCCTTCAGCACGCTGGACGAGGACGAGAAGGGAACGCCGAAGCCGAACCCGACCCGCTGCCGCCGCTGCGGCGTCTGCATGGGCGCCTGCCCGCAGAGGATTGTCTCCTTCAAGAACTACTCGGTCGATATCATCGGCTCGATGATCAAGTCCGTGGACGTGCCCTCTGACGACGACAGCCAGATGCGCTTCATCTGCCTGATGTGCGAGAACGACGCATACCCTGCGCTCGACATGATGGGCATAAACAGGCTGACCTACAACAACAACATCCGCGTGGTGCCGGTCCGCTGCCTGGGCTCCGTGAACGTCGTCTGGATCGCCGACGCGCTATCGAGGGGCGTCGACGGCATACTGATGGCGGGCTGCAAGTTCGGCGAGGACTACCAGTGCCACTTCATCAAGGGCTCCGAGCAGTGCAACAAGAGGATGGACAACGTCCAGGAGACCCTGCAGAGGCTCTCGCTCGAACCGGAGCGCGTCGAGCAGATACAGGTAACCGCGTCCGACTACGCCAACCTGCCTGCACTTCTGG
>JAKAMO010000150.1 GCA_021812825.1 bacterium
GGAAGGTCTTCATCGTAAGGGACGCCGAGGCAATGGGCGGCCAGGCCCAGAACGCCCTGCTGAAGACGCTGGAGGAGCCGCCGCCCGGCACCGTGGTCATAATGACGGTCCACCGCAAAACCTCGCTGATCTCCACCATCCTGTCGCGCTCAAGCCTGATGGATTTCTCGCCGCTTCCCGCGGCCGTCCTGCGGGACCTGCTGCGAACGCAGGGGGCCGAGCCCTCCCAAGCCGATTCCCTGGCGGCGCTGGGCGCGGGCTCCATGGAAAAGGCCGCCGAAGCCGCCTCCTTCCTGAAGCGCGTCTCCGCCCTTCACCCCGGCGATCCCGCCCGGGCGTTCAAGTTCGCGGCAGGCCTGCCAAGGGACAGCCACAAGGCCAGGGAAGAGGTCAAGACGCTGCTGGACCTGCTGCTCTCCCGTGCCCGCCTGGCCTGGAGGAAGGCGGACGGCCCGGCGAAGGCGAGGCTGACCGCGCTGCTGCGGCGCACCCTTGAACTGCGGCGCATGTCGGAAAGGAACGTCTCCTACTCCCTGCTGCTGGAGACCGCCCTGCTGGAAAGCGAGCGTGCCGGCATCGCCCTGGAAGACCTGATAAACCGCGGGTGAGCTTTTTGAAGACTAAAAAGTTTTACATAACCACCCCCCTCTACTGCGTGAACGCCAAGCCGCACCTGGGCCACGCCTATACCACGCTGGCCGCCGACGTGCTGGCCCGGCACCTGCGCTCCCGCGACATCCCGGTGCATTTCCAGACCGGCACCGACGAGCACGGGGCCAACATAGAGCGGGCGGCTTTGGAACGGGGGATGGAGCCGAAGGCCTGGTGCGACGCCGTCTCAAGGGAGTTCCGCTCGCTCTGGAAGAAGCTGGACGTCAGGTACGACCATTTCATCCGCACCACCGACCTCTCGCACGAGACGGCGGTCCAGGCCGTGTTCGAGAAGCTGCTCAAGACCGGCGACATCTACCCGGGCTCCTACGAGGGCATGTACTGCGCCTCGTGCGAGAGCTTCTACGAGGAAAGCGACCTCAAGGCCGGGCTTTGCCCAGTCCACGGCCGCCCGGCCGAAAAGGTCAGCGAGGAGACCTATTTCTTCAGGCTCTCAAAATACGAGGGGGCGCTGCTCGGGCATTACGCGAAGCATCCGGACTTCCTCTCGCCGCGCCACCGCGCGCAGGAGATGATCAATTTCGTGAAGTCCGGCCTGCGGGACATCGCGGTGTCCAGGACGAAGGTACGCTGGGGCGTGCCGCTGCGTTCAGCGCCGGGCCATACGGTCTACGTCTGGTTCGACGCGCTGCTCAACTACGTCACCGGTCCCGGCTACAACCCTGAGCACGCCGCCCCCGATTTCCGCCAGGTCTGGCCCGCCGACGTGCAGCTGGTCGGCAAGGAGATCTTCCGCTTCCACGCTGTCATCTGGCCGGCCATGCTGATGGCGCTGGGCCTAGAGCTGCCGCGCAAGATATACGCGCACGCCTGGTGGACGATAAACGGCGAGAAGATGTCCAAGTCACGGGGCAACTTCATCAAGGCCGAGGACGTGGTACGCGATTTCGGAGTGGACGCGCTGCGCTATTTCCTGCTGCGGGAGGTGCCTTTCGGCCAGGACGGGGATTTCTCCCCGGAGGCCCTGAAGCGCCGCTACAACGCCGACCTGGCCAACGACCTGGGCAACCTCTTCTCCCGCATAATGAGCATGGCGGCCAAGTACCTGGACCACCGCCTGCCGGAAAAGCCCGGCGCCTCTGAGACGTTCAGATCCCTTTCCGAGGCCACGGGGGAGATCGACCGGGCCCTGGAGGCGCTGCGTTTCGACGAGGCGCTGGGGCTTATCTGGCGCGGGATAGGCAAGCTCAACAGGCTGGTGGACGAAAAGAAGCCGTGGGAGATGGCCGGGAACGATCTGCCGGGCCTTAAGTCCTTCCTGCACGAGATGATCTGGTGCCTCAGGGTGGTGGCCGGCTGGCTGGACCCGTTCATGCCGGACACGGCCAGCAAGATGCAGCTGCAGCTCGGGGTCGGGCGCAGTTCCGACGGCACGCCTCCGCAGAAGCTCCCACCGCTGTTCCCGCGCAAACAGGACGGGAAGACCGGCGACGAAAAGACCAACTGACGGCGTTCCCTAAAATCCGCAGAAAACATCGGCGCGATCATCGGCGGTCCTCCCCGATTCCTCCGCTTTCGGCGGCGGGATTTTCAGGATTTTGCGGCTGAACGCGGCCGGTTTTATCTATAATAAGAAAAACCTGGCGTCTTTTTGCGAAGCCAGGCAGATGTTCTCCCCCGCCCTGCGGGCGGCGGGGGCAGTCTTCGGGCGGGGCGGGATCGCGGAGGAGGCGGTTCATGAAATGGATAACGCGAGCGCACGTGCACGTGGACAGGGTGGCCTGCCCGTGGCTTATAAAGAGGTTCATAGATTCCGAGGCCGAGTTCCTCTTCGTAGCGGCCTCGGCGGTGGAGGAGACCGCCGCCAAGCTCGGCGCCGTCCCGTTCGATATTGAAGGCGCGGAGCTGGGCCACCACGGCGACAGGTGCACTTTCTGGGCGCTGATCGGCAAGTACGGCCTGAAGGACCCGGCCCTGCTGAAGCTGGCGGAGGTGGTGAACGCGGCCGACACGGGCAGGCCGCAGGCGCATCCTTACGCCCCTGGCCTGGAAGCGGCCTCGAGGGGCTTCTCGCTGATGTTCCCCGACGACGGAGAGAACCTGCGCAGGCAGTTCGCGGTCTACGACGCGCTCTACGCCTGCCTTAAGACCGAAGCCGGCAGATGAGCCTGGACAGGCCCTTCAAGAACCTCGCCATACTCCTGTCGGCCGCCGTCTTCATAGAGTTGGGCGAGAAGATGGGGGAACGCTTCCTGCCGCTCTACATAACGGCGCTCGGCGGCACCGTACTCGCCGTGGGGTTCCTGAACGCCGCCGACAACCTGCTCAGCGCCGTCTACTCGCTGCCCGGCGGCTGGCTGAGCGACACGCTGGGCTACAGGAGATCCCTCGTCCTCTTCAATCTCGCCGCCATAGCCGGCTACCTGGTGGTAATTCTCTTCCCTTCGTGGAAGGCCGCGCTGTTGGGCGCGGTGTTTTTCATCTCGTGGTCGGCGGTCTCGCTGCCGGCCATCATGAGCGCCATCGCCCGCCTGCTGCCGTTCCACAAGCGCACGCTGGGCGTCTCGCTGCATTCTCTGGCCAGGCGCGTGCCGATGGCGCTGGGGCCCGTGCTGGGCGGCTTCTGCGTGCAGTACTACGGCGAGCGGGACGGCGTGCGGCTGGCCTTCGGCTTCGCCCTGGCGCTGGCCGTCATCGCGCTCTTCCTGCAGCATTATTTCCTGGAGCACGTGGAGACGCCGGCGCCGGGGACGGGCGGCGCCGGCCCGCTGCGCGTCCTGCGCGCGGCCGGGCCCAGGCTCCGGCGCCTGCTCGCAGCCGACATCCTGATAAGGTTCTGCGAACAGATCCCGTACGCCTTCGTCGTCATCTGGTGCGTAAGGGACGCGAAGATCAGCCCTGTCGACTTCGGCCTGCTGACCGCCCTGGAGATGGCCGTGGCCGTGCTTATCTACCTCCCGGTCGCGAAGATGGTGGAGAGGACCGGCCGGAAAAAGCCGTTCATAGCCGCCACCTTCGCTTTCTTCACGGCGTTCCCGCTGGCGCTGCTGTTCTCCAGAACCCTGCCCGCCATGGCGGCGGCCTTCGCCGTGCGCGGTCTCAAGGAGTTCGGAGAGCCCGCCCGCAAGGCCCTGATCCTTGACCTCTCCCCGGAGAACGGCCGAGCCGGCGCCTACGGGGCCTATTATTTCGTCAGGGACGCGGTTGTGGCGCTGGCGGCGTTAGGGGGCGGGCTCCTCTGGGAAGCGTCTCCCCGGGCTAACCTGCTGACGGCCTTCGCCTTCGGCGTGCTTGGCACCTCCTATTTCCTGCTCCGCTGCGAAGAGTGAGCCGGACCTGGCGGCGCGGCCGGTCTGCGCACCTGGAAGGAATGGAAGATACTGCATGAAATTAAGGAAAGGTATGTCCGCCGGAAGATATCACTCAGGATGCGGCGTGCCGGGCCTTGTACGCGCCGCCGCGTTCCTGCCGCTGCTGCTGTCCTCGCAACTCAACGCTCACCCTGCGTCGTTCGCGGAGAGGGCCGCGGAACTCGGGCTGGAGCATGTCGAGGACGTTCCCCTTTCCGGAGGCGTCTCGCGCTTCGATTATCAGAGCATTGACGAGGGCAGGCGCAGACTTTACATCTCACACCTCGGGGCGGACCTGGTGACGGTAGTGGACATGGATTCCGGAAAAGTGGTGGCGGACATCCGCGATATTCCCAGGCCGCACGGGATACTCGCGGTGCCCGGGCTTGGCCGGGTCTACGTCTCGGCGACCGGCAGGGACCAGTTATACGTCATTGACGAAAATTCCCTGAAAGTGACGGCGAAGATCCCCGCCGGCCGCTATCCCGACGGGATCGCTTTCGTCCCGGAGCTGAAGCGTCTCTTCGTTTCGGACGAGACCGGCGGAACGGTAGCAGTGATAGACGCGCCCGGGGAGAAGCTGCTGAAGAAAATAGCTATCGGCGGCGAGGTCGGGAATACCCATTACGACCCGGTTTCGGGCCTCGTCTATTCAACCAACCAGACCAACGACGTGCTGGTCGCGATAGACCCGCGGAAGATGAAGGTCCTGGGCCGCTATAAGCTGTCCGGCTGCGCCGGGGCGCACGGCTTTTACATAGACGCACCGAGCCGTTACGCGTTCGTCACTGGGGAGGACAACGCCTCCTACGTGGTATTCGATTTGGAGAAGAAGGAGATAATAGCGCGGGGAAGGACCGGGGCTTCCCCGGACGTTCTCGCGTTCGACGGCGGCTCGCGCCGGCTTTACGTAGCTTCAGAAAGCGGTGTGGCGTCGCTTTTCATACTACAGAGCGGCAAAGTCAGAAAGGCCGGCGAGGCGTTTTTCGCGCCGCACGCGCATACGGTGAGCGTGGACCGGGAGACCCGACGGGTGTTTTTTCCTTTAGAGAACGTAGACGGAAGACCCGTTCTTCGCATTATGAAGGAAGTGCGGAGGGACGACGCGCGGCCGCGAAAAGAAAAGCCCGGGGAATCCCGGGCCCTTTCATCCCCCGCCGGGAACTGAGCTCAGGTCTCCTTCGGGTGCAGGATGTTCCTGAAGGCCTTGTAGATGCCGGCTATCACCCCGGAGAGCGCATAGAGCGAGAAGAACAGGAACAGCGCGTCCTGCGGGTACGCCAGTATCATCGACAGGATGGCGGTTATCAGCAGCAGGCCCTTCACCGACGTGGGCTTTATCATGTTGCCCTTGAAGGCGGCGTACGGCGCGGTAGAGACCATCAGCAGCGAGAGCGCGATCATGATGAAGGGAATACCGGCGTAGACATAGGGCATCTGGTCCATTACCACACGAATGCTCCTCGTGCCGCCTTCCCCCTCGAGCATGCTGTAGGCCAGCACGAAAGTGACCAGGATGCCGGCCGCGCCGGGTATCGGCAGGCCCTGGAAATAGTCCTTGGAGCTTCCGCCGAAATGCGACTTCACGT
>JAKAMO010000032.1 GCA_021812825.1 bacterium
AGGTTCTCCGTCTACAATAACCGCGTTTCCGGTCCGGGCTCCGGCAATTCGTTCCTGGCCCGCGGCACCCGTTACCAGGATAACCTTTCGCTGAACCTGGATTCGGAGCGTGAAGCCGCCGAGGGGTGGTCGCTGGCGCTAGACCTGCTGGTAACGGACGACGACAGCGTGGATCACAAAAAAGTGGTAGCGCGGCGCGTCTCTTACGACCGGCGGAGCCCCGGCCGGCAGGTGACCGCCGGGGACCTGTACGGCAACTTCACGCAGTACAGTCTCAATCAGAGCGTGAAAGGCCTGCGTTGGGTGGAGCGGCAAGGCGCCGCCGTGGAGGTCTCCGCGGTGGCCGGCCTGGTAAAGAACCGCTGGGATGAACTTTTTGAAAAAGGCAGTTATGAGGTGCTTAACCGCGAAGTGGAGGGCGTGCGCGCGCGCTGGACCGGGCCCATGGCCTCCGAGATAGGCGCGCAGGCAGTGCTTACTCAGGACCAGCGGGTGCCCGGCGCCACTGCGGACGCCTATAGGCAGAGGCTTTTCGGCTTCAACTGGGCGCTGCCTTCCAACTCCGATCTTTCGGTGAGCGGGGAAAGCGCCTGGTCGGGAGTGGGGATAGACAAACACAACGCCGCTGATTCCTCCAGGAGCGACAGCGCGCACCGGGTGTCGGTGCGGCTGAAGGCCGGCCCCTGGAGTTCCTCCAATGAATACGAGAACGTGGGCCCCGGCTTTACCACCACGGTGGGCGCGGCCGCGCCCGACCTGCGCAGGTGGCTGACCAGGAACCGGGTGCGGGTGGCCCCCGGGATGGACGCGCTGGTCAACCTGTCCGGCTACCGCAACAACCTCGACGGCGCCCAGCCGGACACGGTGCGCGCGCTGTCGCCGGAAGCCGGGCTGCGCTGGAGCGCCGCTTTCAACCGGCCTACGCTGGACCTGGAGGCCAGGGTGCGGCAGCGCAGGGCCGTTCACAGTTCGGCGACAGCCGAGCAGCGGGAACTGAGCGGGATACTGTCGCTCTCCGACCGCTGGGGGCCGCTCAGCGGAACGTTCGATTATGAGCACCGCAACGAGGAGCGGGTGGGCCAGCAGAAGAACAGCCGCGATCTTTTCGGCTTCGGCCTTTCCGGCTTCTACCGCCTGCGGGACGTCATACTGCGGCCTTCGGTGAAATGGAACCTCGAGCGCGACCGCGACCGGACGGCGTCTGTCTACAATGCGACCGCGCAGTCGTACCTGGGCCTGTCCGCCGAGAATCTGGCGCCGGGGGTGTCCGCCTCTTTCAGCTACCGCCGCTCCTCGGCGCTGCAGGCCGGGGCCGACGATGTGATGCGCGGCGTCCTGGACCTGCGCTGCAATTACAAGGTGCCCTGGCGGGAAGGCGACAGCCTGGAAGCCGGCTACAGGAGCGGCGTGAACGATTTTTCCACGAGTTCCAAGAATTACCGTGAGCGGGTCTGGGAGGCAGCGTATGTCGCGAAACTTTAGAGCGGTGAACCTCGTCTGCGCCCTGGCGCTGGCGGCGGCGCTGTTCCCGGCCGGCGCCGGCGCGGGCTGGTGGATATTCGGCAAAGCGAGCGGCCGGCCGGAGATAACGAAAACCTTCGTGGGCGGCGTGGACCTTTCCGGAACGGACGGGAAGGTAGCGCTGTTCAGGGAAAACCTGCAGGACGGCAAGCTGCCGTTAAAGGCCTTTTTCAGGACGGCGAAGAACACCCCCGTGGCGCAGGCCCGCGTAAGTATCGATGGCGGAGAGACCTGGCTGGAGAAGGTGGAGCTAGACAGGGACAGCCTGCTGCTCTCTTTCGCGCCGCAGGAAGGGAAGACCTACGCGCTCAAAATGATCATCACGGACACAAAAGGCCAGGAGAACGATCCCGCCGACGTCCCTAAAGTGACGTTCACCTACAATGCCGCCTCGGCCGAAAGCCTGGCCGCGCGCGACCTGGCGGCGCTGGCGAAATTCTACGCCGCAAGGGACCTCCGCGGTTTCACGTCGATGCTGGCCGCGGACTACCGCGGGGACCGCAGCAGCCTGGAGGATGCCGTGGCCGGGGATTTCAGGGCTTACCGCCAGATCGACCTGGAAGTCATCCCGCAGCGCGCGCTCGTCGCCGGCCCGGAGGCCAGGGTCCGGTTCCGCTACAATATGTCGGCGGTGAAGGCCGCCGACGGCTCGGTGCAGAAAGTGTCGGGCGAGACCGAGTGCACGCTGAAGTCCGAGGGAGGGGTCTTTAAACTGTTGTGGCTGCAGTCCCCGCCTATCTTCGGCTCCACGGCGCGTTCCGACGAAAACCCCTCGCCCGGAGGCGTTCCGGTGGACAGCGGCGGCGCGGACACCCTTTCCGCCGCGCTTTTGCCGGGCGTGATCACCGGCAACGCCAGCGTCGCCTACGCCACCGCCGGCTTCAAGTTCAGCACGCAGACCAACCCCGCCCCGGCGCCGGGCGCGGTGGACGTGGGCGTGGGCCCGGGGGCCGGCTACCTGCTGGCCTACAGCGCCGGCTCGTACGGCTATATCGCGTACCTGGGGAACGTGGACCTTTCGACCATCGGCACCATATCCGGCATGGGCACGGCCACCGAGGCCCCGGCCTCGAACGGGGGCGCCTACGCCATCCTCACCGAGGCCGGAAAATACGCCGTCATACAGGTGACCTCCATAAACGCCGGCGCCGCCACGGTCTCGTTCAAGTACATGTACCAGCCCGACGGCTCGCCCAGGTTCAGGTGACGGCGCCATGAGGACCTTCTTTTCGCTGGCGGTGAGCTTAAGCCTGGCCGCGCCCGTCTTCGCCGGTCCCGAAGGGGGCAAGTCGGAAGAAGCGGCCAGGAACGAGCTGCTGGAATTCTATAAAGCGGCCCAGGACAATGTGCTGGCGGCGCAGAAGACCGCCGAAGACGGCATGAAGAAAGCCGAGGAATGGACGCAGGCCTACAGCGACTACGCGCCGCAATTCGACGGCATGGTGCAGAAACTCGGCGACGCAGTGCTGCGCAACCGCCAGACCGCGCAGGACAAACTGGAGGTGATAAATTTCCTGCAGCGGCTGGAAGGTTCCAAGGTGTACGCGGTCTCGCAGTACCGGCTGAACGAAAAGATAAACCGGATGGACAACTACGCCGAGATCATCGGCGAACTGCAGCGGGTGAAGCAGGAACTCGACGGCCGCTACTCCAAAGCCGTCGCCTGGGCCGGGCGCATGGCCGAGGAGCATAAGGGGTTGGGGGAGCTGGCGCAGGCCATAGCCGGCAAGGCCGGCCTGCTGCGCCATATGAAGATCTCGATAGAGATAATGGAAAAGTACAAGCCGGTCCCCGACGACAAGTTCGACAGCCTGCGGCAGATAGAGACCATGCTAGGCGACGTCACCAAGATAGTGCCGCGGCCCATGAGCGACGTGCTGGACGGTTACGCCAAGACGCTGGCCGGGATAACGTCCGCCCTGCGTGCGCTGGATACGCAGATACAGAACAATGCGCGGCAGGGCTTCATGGAGATCACCGGCCCCGAGCAGCGGGCCTGGCAGGAGCAGTACCCCGGGGAATTCGCCGGCGTCCAGAAGATGAAGGAATTCCCCGAAGTGGAGCCGCAGGGGCTGTGGGTGGGCACGGCGCTGGACGGGGAGATCTATGCTTTCGAGGACGGCCGTTTCAGCCGCCTGAGCTGCTCCGCAGGCGCGCTGAGGACCGTCTACGGACATTACACGGAGCTGCTTGAAAAAGTGCGGGCGCTGGCCGGGGCGCAGGTGAAGATACCTCTCGGCCGCCTGCGGCGCGCCTGCGAAGACCCGGACTTCGTCGCGCGGCTGCAGAACGCCTCCGGGCTTTACGACAAGGCGCGCGACCCGCAGAACTATCCGGGATCTTTCGCTTCTTTCACCAGCATCCTGTCGGACGCCTTCGGCGCGACCGTGGCCGACCGGACGGCGCAGGCGATAAGAAGCGGACCGGCTCATCCCGCGGTGACTCCGCCCGGTCCCGCCGCCCCCGCCGGCGGCGACCCGGCCGCCTACCTGCTCTGGGCCGACGCCCTGTGGCGGCGCTATGACCAGCTTGCCAGCGAGGCCGACCTAGGCGACAAGTTCGCGGTCATCAAGGCCGACGCGAAAACGGCGTCGCAGGCCTTCGCCAAGAACTATAATTCCACGCTGGCCTCGAAAGACCCGGCCTACGGCAAAGCGAACAAGCTCCTGTGGCTGCTTTGCTCTCCGGAGCGATGGGAGACCGGCAACCCCAAAGCCGAGATGAGCGCGCAGAACGCGGCCGCGCTGTTGGGCGTGGACGCGAAAGCGACGCTGCGTCTCGCCGGCCTGGCCAAGGGGAATTACCGCGGCCAGCTGGAAAATTACGGAAAGGCGCTGGCGGATTATCTGGAGATAAAAAGACAGATCGGGGAAATGACGCTCCAGGGCGCCGCCGGCATCCCTTATAACCGCTACGACGGGACTTTCTACGTGGCGCCGCGCTCCTTCCCCAAAGTGCCGGAACCCGGCGAGAACCCCCTTGTGGAAAAACTGGCGCTGCTGCGCGATTTCCTGCAGGGGAAACAGGGCGGCTCTAACTGGACGGAAACGGTTATGGATTCCGGAGGCGCGCGCGGCTACGCGGCCGCTTACGACGACAGGACAATGGACATGCTGTTGAGCGGCGAAGAGGGCAAGGCCAAAAAAGCCGCCGAGGCGCTGAAGTGGGAGTCGCCGGCGCCGGGGCTGAAGGCCGCGCTCCTGCGGGTACGGGCCGCGGCGGACGGCGTGCTGAAATGGGAGACCGCCCAGCGGTTTACGCTCAGCTCCATTTCGCCGCAGGGGCTCATGGACCGCATAGACAAAGATATCGCCTGCCTGGACGAACGGGATTCCGCCATACAGAACGGCATCAGGGAGTATAAAGGGCAATTCCCGGCGAGGGTCTCCGGCCTGGCCGCCGAATGCCGCGCGGCGCTGGCCACGATAACTTCCGCGTCGCTCGCCCTGTGCGCCGACACGCTTAAAGAACTGCGGAAGCGGGACGAGGCCGAAAAACGGTTCTATTCCGTATGGGAGGCGCTGAACCCTTCCTTTAAGGCCATGCTGCGCGGGGAGAACTGGGTGTACAGGGTGCCGGCCGGCATACCGATGGGCAAGTCCTATGAGGCCGTGCTGGAAATGAGCAGCTTCGCGCGGCAGACGGCGCAGCAGACCGTCAGGGCCAGGCTGGCTTACGCCTCGGCGCTGGAAAAGGACCGCCGCGCCGCGCGGGAGCTGCCGCTGTTCTTCCTGCCGCAGGCCTCGTCCAATGACCGTGGCATGCTGGACGCTTACAATGCCCTCGTTTCCGACGCGGAATACCGGTATGGCGATGAAATAGCCGGGGCCGAGCCCTATGAATTCGAAAAGACGGCGCTGCAGGCGGCCCTGCGCGCGCTGCCGCAACTGCCCGGCCGGCCGGGCGGCGCCCTGCCGGGAACCGGCGGGGGCGCGGGACCAGGCGGTACTCCGTCCGCCGACGAAGAAATTAAGCGGTTCTATGACAGGTTCGCGAAGGCCTACGAGTCGGCCGACCTGGCCGGCGTCCTTGGCGCCGTTTCGGACCGGTGGCGTTCCAATACCGGCCAGACCATTGCCGGCCTCGACGGCAGGCTCGGCAGCGTCTTCTCGACTTATAAGAACCTGCGCTGTACGATCTCGCGCCTGACCACGGCCCCGGCGGCCGGCGGGAAGCAGGCCTGGGAGGTCTCTTATCATATCGTGATCGAGGGCGAGCTGGTCCAGCGGCGCGGCATCGTGAACCGCGAGGAGTACGATGTGCGCGAGACCGTGGAGCTGGAGAACGGCAGGTTGCGGATAACCCGGACGGAAGGCGAGGGGCTGCTGGGCGAGTAGAGAGCGCGGGGGAATGTGGGGCAGGGAAAATTGGGGTCAGGTCTTGGCCGTTTTGAAGAGCATAGCTCCTGATACGGCACGCGCATAGCGCAGAATCTTGATATTCAGGGGTAAAATGACAGAAACAGAAAAACTCATCCGGGAATTTTGGCGGCTGATGGGGACTAACGACTTCGGGGCGGCGGCGGGGCTGCTGGCGCCGGACTTTACGTTGGACTGGCCTCAGTCGGGCGAGCGCATACGCGGCCCGAAGAATTTTGCCGCTGTTAACTCCGAGTATCCGGCGCATGGGCCGTGGAAGTTCAGGATCAACTCACTGGTGGCCGGCCCGGACAGCGCGGCTACCGACGTGGACGTTACGGACGGCACCGTGCGCGCGCGGGCGATCACGTTCTTCGCCGTAGAGAATGGCAAGATCGCCAGGATCACCGAATTCTGGCCGGACCCCTTCCCTGCCGCCGAGAACCGGAAGCACCTGGCAGAGCGGATAAAATAGCCGGCCTTTAACCTGAGCCAGGTATTTAAATAATCCCCGATATCACTTCCTCCAACCCGTCACCTCCTTGTCGGGTTGACCTGCTATGCTATTTATAGCGGTTATGTCTGAGGTCACAAATTGTGACCTCAAACGCTGGGGGGAATATGTCAAAAGAGATCGTCCCGCATGAGTTGATCGAGGCTAAAATACTTTTAATACGCGGGCACAGGGTTATGCGGGACCGTGATCTTGCTCCTCTATACGGCGTTACCACAAAAGCGCTCAATCAGGCCGTTAAACGCAGAAGGGAAAAGTTCCCCGCAGATTTCATGTTCCAACTGACAAAACGGGAGGCGCAGGAACTTTCAAGGTCACAATTTGTGACCTTGAAGCGTGGCCAGAATATCAAGTTCTTGCCCTACGCGTTCACGGAATACGGCGCTATACCGGCGGCGAACATCTATCCTACTGATCTATTTTATGTGCTTCCCGGTGTATTTCAAGCAGGTAAGGGTTAATTAGGCCTCGGCGGCCTTCTCGGGCCGCGGCGGTCGCCGGGACGGCCGGGGCCGCCGGGACCTCGGCGCGGAGGACCGAATTTGCGGGGGCCCGGAGGCCTGCCGAAGGGCTTGGGGCCGCGGGGCTGCCAGGGGCGGTCGCCGCCGGGGCGGGGATCGTTGCCGCGAGGCGGGCCGAAGCGGCGGGGCGGGCGGCTGTCACCGCCGGGACGGGGTTCGAAGCGCCTTGGGGGGCGGCTGTCGCCGTCACGAGGGGGACCGAAATGTTTACGGAGAGGGCGGCCTTCGCCGAAGCGGTCATCGCGGCGCGGAGGGCCGAAACGCCTGGGAGGGCGTGAATCTCCGCCCGGGCGCGGCTCGAAGCGCCTTGGGGGGCGGCTGTCGCCGCCTTGCGGGGGGCCGAAATGCTTCCGAGGGCGGTCGTCGCCGTAATGGCCTTCGCGCCTGGGCGGGCCGTAATGCCTGCCGGGCCTGTCGTCCCGGTGGTGCTCGTCGCGCCGCGGGGGACCGAAATGCTTGCGCGGAGGACGCCCCTCGCCGAATTGGTCATCGCGCCGCGGGGGACCGAAGCGCCTGGGGGGGCGCTCGTCACGGCGGTTGTCATCGTTGAATTTGCGGGGGCCGGGCCTGCCGTATGAGCGCTGGTCCCGCGGCTGCCACTGGCGGTCGCCGCCGGGGCGGCCCTCATCGCGGCGGGGGGGGCCGAAGCGCTGGGGAGGTCTTTGCTCCCCGCGGTTCTCGTCCCCGAAATTCTGCGGGCCCTTCCTGCCGTAGGCGCGCTGGGCGCGCGGCTGCCAGCGGCGGTCGTCTTCGGGGCCGTTCTCTTCTGGGCGCGGGGGGGCGTAATGCCTGGGGGGCCTTTCGCCGCGGGGCTTAAAATCGCGCCTGGGCGGGCCGAAACGCTTGCCGGGCCTGTCGCCGCGGGGTTTGTCCTGCCGCGGGCGCGGGGGTATGCCTACGGGACGGGTGGGCGGGGGAGGGATGATCTCCTGCTGCGCCGGGGGCTCGGCGGCTTTAGGGGCCGGCTGAGGCTCCGCCTGGGGCGCCGGCTCCGGCGCGGGAGCGGGCGCGGCGGCTTCTATAGGCTGCTCGGGTGCCGGGCTGGGTTCGGGCTGGGCTACGGACGGCTCCGGCGCGGCGGCGGCTTCAACCGGCTGTTCCGGGGCCGCGGCGGCGGGCTGCGCCTGTATCTCCTGCTGAGGCTCCGCGGGTACGGCGGCCTCGCCGGGGGGCGGCACGGCGTGGATGAACTTCACTTTGGCGCTGTTCTTGGCGTTGGAGGCGCCTATGCGGCAATGAGTGCAGCGGCGCAGGCAGTCGCGGTAGGTATTGGCCTGGGGAACTTCCTTGGCTTTGACCTGCGGCATCATGCGGCCGCAGCCGGGGCAGCGAATTTGGGGCAGGATGATCATTAGGGATAGTCTATCTTGTCTTACCCGCCCGCGCAAGCGGGAAATGGCGCGTCCGCCGGATAAATACAACCCGGCCCGCGCAAATAGTAAAATCAGTACATGGCACATGAGAAGACACGCGACCCGCTGCACGGAGTAACGCTCGAGACCATACTGAACGCCATGGTGAAGCGCCACGGCTGGGCGGGCCTGGGCCGCAGCATCCGGGTGAGGTGCTTTCTCAACGAACCGTCGGTGAGCAGCAGCCTGGCTTTCCTGCGCAAGACCCCCTGGGCGCGCCAGAAGCTGGAGGCCTGGTATGTCTACGAGGAATCCAGGAAGCCGAAACCCAAGCCGGCGCCGAAGCCCGCCGAGCCCAGCATAGCGAGCGTGGCCCGGACGGCCCTGCAGGCGCTGGGCGTGAAGGACGGGCTCGAGGACGCGGCGCTGCCGGCCAACCCGCGCGTGCTGGACCTGGTCCCCGCGGGGGGAATTAAGAAGCTTTTGATCTACGCCCCGGACGCGATTGGCCGGCGCATGGCGCTGATACACCCGGAGCTGTTCGCTGGCATCAACGCGGGCGGTTTCAGGCCGATAAACGTGCGCAGCGTGTACCCGTCCAAGACGCCGGTGTGCTTCGCCTCCATGTTCAGCGGGCTGATGCCCTCGGGCCACGGCATAAAGCAGTACGAGAAGCCGGAGCTCAAGTGCAAGACCATCTTCGACGCGCTGCCCGCGGCGGGCTTTAAGGCCGCTATAGCGGCCGTTAAGGACAGCAGCATGGACCTGATCTTCCGCGGCCGCCCGGTGGACTATTTCTCCGAGGAGTACGACGCCCAGGTGACGGACCGGGCGCTGGCGCTGCTGGAGGCCGGCGGCCACGACGTGATACTGGCCTACCACCAGGAGTACGACGACCTGCTGCACAAGGTGGGCCCGTGGAAGGACGAGGCCGTCGCCGCGGTGGCGCGCCACATGGAGGCTTTCGCGCGGCTGGCCTCGGCCGCGGCCGTTGCCTGGAAGGACGTGCCGCACGCGATACTGTTCGCTCCTGACCACGGCGCGCATACGGACCCCGCCACCGGCAAGGGCGTGCACGGAGACGACATCCCCGCCGACATGAACGTTACCCATTACTGGAAGTTCTCCCCGGGAGGAGGACGGTGATAGCGAGGCGACCATGAAAACCGACGACCGCTGTTCCTGGGCCTACGGCGCGAGCCCTTTCTACATCCCTTACCACGACGAGGAATGGGGCGTGCAGGTGTTTGACGACCGCACCCAGTTCGAGTTTTTGACTTTGGAAAGCGCGCAGGCGGGGCTTTCCTGGAGCACCGTGCTCAACAAGCGCGAGGGCTACCGCAAGGCTTTCGCGGGCTTCGACCCGGCGAAGGTGGCGAAGTTCACCCCGAAGAAGATAGAGGCCCTGCTCAAGGACCCCGGCATTATCCGCAACCGCCTGAAGGTGGCCGCCGCCGTCAACAACGCCAAACGCTTCCTGGAAGTGCAGAAGGAGTTCGGCAGCTTCTCCAAGTACATCTGGGGTTTCGTGGGCGGCAAGCAGAAGGTGAACCGCTGGAAGACGCTCTCGCAGCTGCCGGCCACTTCCAAAGAATCGGACGCGCTCAGCGCGGACCTCAAGAAGCGGGGCTTCAAGTTCACTGGCAGCACGGTGATGTACGCCCACATGCAGGCCACGGGCCTGGTGAACGACCACCTGGTCACCTGCTTCCGCCACAAACCCTGTACCAGGCCGTAGTCTTTGTTATAATTAAGGCGTGACCAAGACTACACCGGAAACCTATTTCCTCGGCGACGCCTGCCTGTGCTGGGCGCTGGGGGAGAAGATAGACCGCCTCACCTCGCTGAAAGTGCTCTACGCCTGGCGCAAGCTCTCCGGCGACCCGAAGCTCAAGGCCCTGGGCGTGCACGACCTGGTGCCGTCCTACACGGCGCTGGCCGCCCACGCGGACCCGCTGTGCGACTGGGACGCCGTGCGCCGCGTGGTGGACGCCTGCCTGGCCGCGATGCCCTCCGAAGAGGCCAAGCTGAAGGAGCGCTCCGGCCGGCACGTGCTGCCGGTGTCCTACAAGGGCGAGGACCTGCAGCGCGTGGCCGACCACGCGAAGCTCACGGTGGAAGAGGTGATACGCCGCCACACCGCGCCCGAGTACCTGGTGGCCATGATAGGCTTCCGTCCCCATTTCCCTTATCTCCTCGGCCTGGACCGCACGCTGGTCACGCCGCGGCTGGATTCGCCCCGCGTGGCGATACCCGCCGGCGCCGTGGCCATAGGCGGCGAGCAGACCGGCGTGTACCCGGAGAAGTCCCCGGGCGGCTGGAACATACTGGGCATGACCGAGCCGGAACTCCTCTACGACATAGAGCCCGGCGACACCGTGATCTTCAAGAGGGCCGACCGATGACGATGATAAACTGCGATATCGGCGAGAAGGGCCCGCTGCACCCCGAGGACTGCGAGC
The DNA here is from genome assembly GCA_021812825.1 of bacterium. The sequence goes on from JAKAMO010000032.1 coordinate 10,729, forward strand.
TGATGAAGTTCATCCACATCGCCAACGTGGCCTGCGAGGGCCACGCCGGCGACAAGGAGAGCGTGGACTCCTTCCGCGCGCTGGCGCAGGCCAGCGGCGTGGGCGTGGCCGCGCATATCTCCTACCCCGACAGGGCAAATTTCGGCCGCGCGAGCATGGACCTGCCCGACGCGGAGCTGTTCGCGGCGCTCGACGCGCAGATGGCGCTGTTGCCCGGGGTTAAGATGGTTAAGTTCCACGGCGCGCTCTACAACGACGTCTGGAAGGACGCGGCCCTGGCCGACCTGCTGGCCGGCTGGCTGATGCGCAACGACATAGGCACCGTGCTGACGCCGGCCGACTCCGAGCTGGCCGCCTCGGCCCGCAGGCTCGGCATGACCGTGCTGCGCGAGGCCTTCGCCGACCGCCGCTACGAGTTCGACGAGGAGAGCGGGCGCCTGCGCCTGGCCTCCCGCTCCGTGCCCGAGGCCGCTATCACCGACGTAAAAGAGGCCCTGGCGCAGGCCGAGGAGATAGTCAGGCGCGGCCGCGTGAACGTCAGCGGGGACCCGGCCAATCCCGTCTGGAAGCCGGTGAAGGCCGACACCATCTGCATCCATTCCGATTCCCCGATAGCGCTGGAGCTGGCTACGAAGCTGCGCGCGGCGCTGGAAGCGGCGGCCAAGGCCGACGCGGTGGCCGGAGTTACCGGCAACATACGCCTGGTGCGGCCCGGCTTCTGCGGCACCGCGGGCCTGCCCAAGTACGGCAGGCAGCACATAGGCGTGTCGCCCGGCGGGGCCATGGACTGCTTCTCGCTGCGGCGCGGCAATTTGATGCTGGGCAACCCGGAGGGCAGCACGGCCCTGGAGATAGCCGGCCCGCCGGAGATAGAGTTCCTGACGGCGGGGCGCTTCGTGCTGACCGGCGGCAAGCTGGACGCCTTCCTCGCCCGCGGGGGCGAGCGGACGCCCATGGAGCACAGCAGCGTCCACGAGGCCAGGGCCGGCGACAGGCTGACGTTCGGCGACCGGCGCTACGGCACCCACACCTATTTCTGCTTCCGCGGCGATGACGGCTCCGCGCCGGCTCCGGCCGCGGCCGTGCCCTACGCCGCCGTCAGCGGCTGGGCCGACAAGGACGGGCGCATACGCGTGGTGCAGGGCCCCGAATTCCGCTGCCTGCAGCAGCCCGGGCTGTTCTTCCTGACGCAGTGGCGCACCACCTTCAAGATGGACAAGATGGGCATCAGGCTCACCGGCGAGCCGGGGCTCACCTGCAGCATGGGGAACATGGTCTCCGGCGCGGTGGCCGACGGCACCGTGCAGCTCACCAACGACGGGCCCATCATCCTGCTGCGCCACCGCCAGACCACCGGCGGCTACCCGCGCATCTTCAACGTGATCTCGGCCGACATAGACCTGCTGGGCCAGTTCGCCCCGAACCAGGCCATGCACTTCGTGCAGGTGACGCCGGAGCAGGCCCGCGAGTTCGCCCGCCAGAAGGAAGAGGCGCTCGACAGGCTGCGAGCGCGGTGACCCGCCCATGGACCTGAAGAAGAAGGCGCTGTACCTCTCGTATTTCACCGTAGGCTACAACATCCTAGAGGGAGCGGTGTCCGTGACCGCCGGCTACCTGGCCGGCAGCGTGGCGCTGGTGGGCTTCGGCTTCGACAGCCTGGTGGAGACCGTCTCCGCCGGCGTGATGGTCTGGCGCTTCTCGGCGGCGCGCGCCGTTTCCGGGGAGGAAGAGGAGCGGATAGAGCGCCGGGCGGAGATGTTCGTGGGCGTCTCCTTCTTCATCCTGGCCGCCTACGTGCTCTACGAGGCCGTGGAGAAGCTGGTACGCCGCGAGGCGCCGGCGATAAGCATAGCCGGCTTCGTCATAACCGTCCTGTCGGTCATCATCATGCCGCTGCTCTACCGCGCCAAGATGAAGACCGGCCGCGCGCTGGGCAGCCGCAGCCTGATGGCGGACTCGAAGGAGACGCTGGCCTGCTCCTACCTTTCCGCCGCCGTGCTGGCCGGCCTGCTCCTGAACGCCCTGCTGGGGTGGTGGTGGGCGGACCCCGTGGCGGCGCTGATAGTGGTCTATTTCCTCGTGCGGGAGGGGCTTGAGGCCCTGCGCGGGGAATGCTGCTGCGGCGGCGAGGAAGAAGAGGAAGAGGGTAAGCACGCCTGCGGCTGCGGCGGGGGCTGCGGCGAGCCCGCCGGGAAGAAGCGGGTGACGGCCGCCGTGCTGGAGAAGGACGGCAAGGTGCTGCTGGCGCGGCGCAGGACCGGCGACGCGCTGGCCGGCAAATGGGAATTCCCCGGCGGCAAGCTGGAGGAGGGCGAGACGCCCGAGCAGTGTCTCAAGCGCGAGCTGGCCGAGGAGTTCGGCATAGAGGCCGAGATAGGGGCCTATATCTGCTCGAGCGAGTTCGAGTACGAGCATTTCCACGTGGAGCTGCTCGCCTACAGGGCCAGGCACGTAGCCGGAGAGTTCGTCCTGAACGACCACTCCGCCATAGCCTGGGTGGAGCCCGGCGAGATAAAGACCTACGACCTGGCCTCGGCCGACATCCCCGTGGCCGAAGAGCTGAGCAAGACCCGGAGCTGACCCGGGGGATCCGCAGGGGGGAACGGCGGCGCCTGCCGCCGTTTTTATTTGGTCTCCGCGGCCCGTCCGGAGCGATTATGTATAATCATTTTTAATCATGCAAAAAATTTCCAAGGCACTTAAGACCATAGGCCGCCTGCACCTGGGGCTGTACCTCCTGTTCGTCATGATGGCCGGCTTCGGCGGCTTCACGGCCTCCTTCCTGGAGAAGTACTCGCTCATAGACGTGGATCTGCTCAAGACGGAGTGGGCGCGGGTCTCGGACGCCAAGGCGCACGGGGAAAATATAGAGATCACGCGGAAGGATATGATGCGCATCTTCCGCCCTATAAAGATGGAGAAGCGCATAGAGCATCGTTACAAGAACGGAAAATGGGAGGAAGTGGAGGCCTACAAGAACACCGACGGAGTGAGCTTCATATATTTCCTCATCATCCTCGCCTGGCTCTGGCCGCTTTACCGGTACCGTTTCGGAAAGAACAAGCCGCCGCTCCCCGGTATAGAGCGCCGCATCATAAACCTGCCCCTCCTTCTTTTCGCGCTGAGCTGGGCCGTTTCTATCCAGCGCTATTTCATGAGCGTCGCGTCCTACGCGCACGCCTATGGTCCGGTGCCGGACAAGATGAAGCTGGTGTTCGCCGTCTCTTCGCTGCTGATGGGCGCGTTCGTCAGCTACCTCAACCTGGAGATAACGGGCGCCTACATCCGCCGCTACATAGCCAGGCCGTTCTTCAGCGAGACCGACCCGTACGGGCCTAAGCGCGGCTTCGCTATAAACCTCTCGCTGCGCTACGCGCTGATGCTGTTCTCGCTGGCGGCGGTGCCGCTGGCGCTCTGCGTCTATATACCCGCCTACGCCAATTTCGACATTTTCATGACCGTGGTAGCCAAGGCCAAATTGCAGGGCAAAGCGATGATCTTCGACTACGACGTCATCCGAGCGCTCGCCCCGCTATTGGTCATGGCGGTACTCGTGGCGATGATGCTGGTCTTCCAGGCCGTCTCGCTGATGTTCTATCGCTGGAACGTCCAGGTCCCGCTGAGCGCGCTGGTGCGCCGCATGAAGGCCGTGGCGGCGGGGGACTTCGACTGCAAGTCCTCCGTGTACTACGCCGACGAACTGGGCCAGCTGAAAGGGCATTTCAACATGATGCTCGACGGCCTGGTGGAGCGCGACCACATCAAGGACACCTTCGGCCGGTACGTCTCGATGGAGATAGCCGAGAAGATCATGAAGAGCGGCAAGGTGAACCTGGCCGGCGAGGAGATACAGGCCACCGTGCTGTTCTCCGACATCCGCGGTTTCACGCCGCTCTCCGAGAAGATGCCTGCGCCCGAGCTGATAAAGTTCCTCAACGACTATTTTTCGCATATCACGGCGCCTATAGCCGAGAACCGCGGCGTCATCAACAAGTTCATCGGCGACGCGGTGATGGCCATCTTCTCGCCGGTGTTCGGCGTGGAGGACCACAAGGAAGCCGCGCTGCGCGCGGCGCTGGGCATGCGCGAGGCCCTGAAGAAGTTCAACGCGCAGGGCAAGCACCCGGAGGTCAACTTCGGCGTGGGCATACACTCGGGCGGGCTGGTGGCCGGCAACGTGGGCACCGAGGCGCGCCTGGAGTACACCGTGCTGGGCGATACCGTGAACGTGGCCTCGCGCATAGAGACGCAGACCAAGGCCGCCGGCACCCAGATACTGATAAGCCAGGCCGTGATGGACGGCGTGGACAAGGCGCATTTCGCCGGAGTGAGCTTCGTCGAGTGCGACCCGGTGGTGATGAAGGGCAAATCGCACGCGATGGTGCTGTACAAGGCGGAGCCGGAAGCCGCCCGCGCCTGACATGAAGCTTTCCAATACTCTCGCTTATTCCACAGGAGGAAGGATGAACTCCGGACCGGAACTGACGGGCAAGGCCATACTGGAGATGGTGCGGGCCTTCCAGCCCGCCTGCGTGCTGATAGCGGGCGCGGACCTGGACGTATTCACGCTGCTGCACAACAGGCCCATGACCGCCGCGGCCCTGGCCGGGCGCATCAAGGGCCAGCCGCGCGCGACGGAGGTGATGCTGGACGCGCTGGCCGCGCTCGGCATGCTGAGGAAAAGCCCAAAGGGCGTCTATTCGCTGCCGCGCGGGCTGGAGAAGGTGCTCACCGAGGACGCCGCCCACGGCATACTCGGCATGCTGCGCCACCAGGGCACCTGCCTGCGCCGCTGGGGGGACCTGGCCGCCGTGGTGAAGACCGGCCGGCCCGCCGAGAAGCGCCACAGCGTGCGCGGGCCCGAAGGGGACCTGGAATCCTTCATCCGCGCGATGCACGAGGTGTCCACGCCGCTGGCCGCGCCGCTGGTGACAAGCCTCGGGAAGCTCAGGTTCACCCGCCTGCTGGACCTGGGCGGGGCCTCCGGCACCTGGACCATACCTTTCCTGAAGGCCGCCCCCGGCGCCAGGGCGACCATCTTCGACCTGCCGCAGGTGATACCGATGGCCCGGCGCCGCCTGCGGAAGCTGGGGCTGGGCGCGCGCATAGCCTTCGCCGCGGGCGACTACAACCGCGACGCCATGCCCGGCGGCCACGACCTGGCCTGGGTTAGCGCTATAGTGCACCAGAACTCGCGTCCGCAGAACCGCGCGATGTTCCGGAAGGTCTACAAAGCGCTGGTGTCCGGCGGCCGGATATTGATCCGCGACGTGGTGGTGGACGCCACCCGCACGCGGCCGGTGCACGGCGCGCTGTTCGCCGTGAACATGCTGGTGGGCACGCAGGGCGGCTCCACGTTCACTTTCGACGAGCTGAAAGAGGACCTGCAGAGCGCGGGCTTCACCGCCGTGAAGTACCTGCGCCGCGGCCAGGCGATGGACACCGTGGTGGCGGCCTCCAAGCCGCGGGGGAGGCGAATGACGCCGGAGGCGCCGGGAATCCCGCGCGCTAAGTGATGTCCACGTCCAAGGAGACCATAGAATTCCTGCGCGACGCGCTGTCGCTTGTGCCGGAGGTAACCTTCCGGCCGATGATGGGGGAATACTGCGTCTACAGCGCCGGCCGCGTGTTCGCCCTGGTCTGTGACGACACCCTTTTCCTCAAGACCACTCCAGCCACGCTCGGCCTGTTCTCCGACAAGAGGACCCGCGCCTATCCCGGCAGCAAAAATACCTGCCAGGCCAACGCCGAATGGCTGGAGGACCGCGAGAAGCTGGCCAAGGTGGTGGGCCGCACCCTGGCCTCGCTGCCGCCGCAGAAACCCAAGGCAGGCAAGGGAAAAAAGGACAGGAGCGGACTATGAGGGACAAAGCCGACTCAGGGAGAGCCACATGAGCGCGACCAAGGTCTGCCGCGACGTGCGGAGCTTCCTGCGCGGGCTGGCCCGGGACCTGCCCGGCCTCTTTCCGCGCGCGCCGCGCCGGGTGTACCGCGTGGTCAGGCGCAGCCGCCGGACCCTGCGCCCCACGCCGTCCCAGCGGGAAAGCGCCCGGGAGCTCATAACCGCCAGAACGGCGCACTGGGCCGCGCAACTAGGCCTGGAATACAAGCGCATAGCCATCAAGAGCCAGCGCACGTTGTGGGCGAGCTGCTCGCGGCGGGGGAACCTGAACTTCAACTGGCGGCTGGCTTCCGCCCCGCCGGAGGTGCTGGACTATATCGTCATACACGAACTCTGCCACCTGCGGGAGATGAACCATTCAAGGCGCTTCTGGGCGCACGTGGCCGCGGCCTGCCCCGGCTATAAGGAGATAAGGCGCTGGCTGAGGAAGAACACGGCAGCTCTGCTCTACGGGGAGCCCGCCGGGGAGAACGCATGTCCGACATGAAGAAGTTGACACGCGCCGTGCTGAAGTTCCGCGACGAGCGCGACTGGAAGCAGTTCCACAACCCGAAGGACGTGTCCATCTCGCTGGCGCTGGAGGCGGCGGAGCTGCTGGAGCATTTCCAGTGGAAGACCCCGGCGCAGGTGAAGGCCCACTTGAAAGCGGAGAAGGAGAACGTCTCCGACGAGCTGGCCGACGTGCTGTACTGGGTGCTGGTGCTGGCCCACGACCTGGGCATAGACCTGGGCCTGGCGGTGGAGAGGAAGCTCGTCAAGAACGCGAAGAAGTACCCGGTGGCCAAGTCGCGCGGGCGCAGCGCCAAGTACGACAGGCTTTGAAGCGGCCGCACAGCTCCCGGAAAAGCGATCCTGGAACGGATGCGGCTGACATGCACAGCTGCTGCTCCGCCTAAACGATCCATATTTCTTGCACCGCCAACCCGACAGCCCCTTGTCGGGTTGGGCTGCTATGCTATTGCCGTAGCGACCTTAGGCTAGGGGGGAATATGGGAAACCTGAACAAAGTGATGCTGATAGGCCGGCTGACGCGCGACCCGGAGGTGAAGGAGTTCTCCAACGGGGGGAAGGTGGCGCAGCTGGGCTTCGCGGTTAACCAGCGCCGCAGGAATAACGACGGTGAATGGGAGGACGCGCCTGTCTGGATGGACCTGAAGGCCTTCAACCACGAACACGGCCGCAAGCTGGCCGACCTGGCCGCCGCGCACCTGCACAGGGGACAGCAGCTCTACGTGGAGGGGCACCTGGCGGTGGAGCACTGGGACGGCAAGGAGGACGGGAAGAAGCACTCGAAGACGCTGATCTACGTGGACGCGCTGGAATTCCTGGGCGGCGGGAAGAGGCCTGAAACCGGCGGCCCTCAGGCCGCGGGCGGGAAAACGACCGCCCCGAAGAACAGGACCGCCGCCCGCCACGAGGGCGGGGAACACGGCTGAGAGGCGATCCAGGGGGACGGGTCCCGCACGCCGCGTGGGCGCGCGGGACCCGGGGGTATGGGGCTTCTGTTCCTGGTCTTTGCGGCCGCTGCCGCCGCCGCTGAGCCTTCCTGCCTTCCAGCGCCGGGCATAGGACAGTTCACTTTTTCCAGCGGAAATTGTAGACTTTCCCCAGGCGCATTGGCGCAAGGGGGAAACGTGAAAAAAGGTACTGGCGGGTACGATCCTGAGATAGAGCTCAAGAAGGGCGCCGATCTCTCGGCCTCTTCCTACGACAAGACGCAGGGAGTCGAGGTTACCGCCCATAAGGTCACGATAGGCGGCCTGAAGGGCGTGGTGGAGTTCAGGGGCACGGCCACCGGTAAAGGCCAGGGCATAGAGGGCACCATCAACATCTGGCTATCCATCTTCCGCTACATGAGGCCGGACGGAACGGTGGACCACGTGGCCGGCTGGAACATCGCGCAGGCGCTGAAGCCGGGCATGACGGCCCTGCAGACCGCTATAGCTTTCGAGACCTACATCAACGCGGCTACCAGGCCGTACCAGGCCAAAGCCTACGGAGACGACGGGCACGCCGCGCTGGCCATCACCTACAAGGCGGCGGGCAAATAATGCGCTCGCCGCGGGTCACAGTAGTCCGCGACCTTATGCAGAAGGGCTACCGTTACGAGCTCGCGGCCCGTACCGGCAGGGACTTCGATCCGCGCTTCAAGCCGGAACTTACGCCGGCCCAGATGCTGAGGCTGGGAGTGTTCGGCGGCAAATATCTGACGGACTGCCGCCGGGAATTTCCCGCCTCCTGGTTCCGCGCCGCCAAGCTCTCCGCCACGGGGCGGCACGAGGCCTCGCTGAACTATTTCAAGGTCAACGCCAGCCAGCCGCTCGCCGAGTGGCGCCGCAAGGGCTGGATACACCCTGTCGATCCGCGCGGCTGGTTCCAGTGGTACTGCCGCTACTACCTGGGGCGGCGCATTCCCGACGTGGACGCGGTGCAGATACGCCGCTGGCTGGGCATACGCCGTCATATCGCCCAGCTGCGCCGCCACTGCGCGCCGGGGGACCGGACCTGCCGGCCGGTGCAGCGCCAGGCGCTGCTGCACTGGGCCTACGACTCCCGCCGGCTCTGAAACCTGTTGAAATGCGCGGTGTTAATGATTAGAATTTAAAAAACTTCGCCAAGGGGAGAAAGATGGCCATCAGCGAATACGCCGGGAAGAACCTGCCTAAGGAAAAGCTCACGGACATTCCGAAACTGCTGGACGCCTATTTCAAGCAGGCGCCGGACCCGAGGGACCCCGGGCAGCGGCTCTCGTTCGGCACCTCCGGCCACCGCGGCAGCTCGCTGGCCTCCACCTTCAACGAGAACCACATCCTGGCCGTAACGCAGGCCATCTGCGACTGGCGCAGGGAAGCCGGCATAGACGGGCCGTTATTCCTGGGCATGGATACCCACGCGCTCTCGGCGCCGGCCTTCGGCACCGCGCTGGAAGTGCTGGCCGCCAACGGCGTGCAGGTGACGATAGATTCCGCCGACGGCTATACGCCCACCCCGGCGGTATCGCGCGCCATACTGGCGCATAACGCCGGCCGCAGGGACGGGCTGGCCGACGGCATACTGATAACCCCTTCGCACAACCCGCCCGCTGACGGCGGCTTCAAGTACAACCCTCCCAGCGGCGGCCCGGCGGGCCCGGAGATGACCGGCAGGATACAGCAGCTGGCCAACACGCTGCTGGAGCGCGGCCTCTGCGGGGTGCAGCGGCTGCCGGTGGACGCCGCCAGGGGCATCGCCCGCCGTTACGACTACGCCGGCGAGTACGTGAAGGGCCTGGCCGGGGTGATTGACCTGCCGGCGATACGCGCCTCCGGTATCAAGCTCGGCGTCGACCCGCTCGGCGGTTCGGGCGTAGCCTACTGGGCCCGCATAGCGGAGACCTACGGGCTGGCCCTGGACGTCGTGAGCGATAAGGTGGACAAGTCCTTCTCCTTCATGACCGCCGACTGGGACGGCAAGATAAGGATGGACCCGTCCTCGCCGTACGCGATGCAGCGCCTGCTGGGGCTCAAGGACAAGTACGACGTGGCCTTCGGCTGCGACACGGATTACGACAGGCACGGCATAGTAACGAAGGCCGGCCTGCTGCCGCCCAACCATTATCTCTCCGCGGCCATAGATTACCTGTTCCGCCACAGGCCGAAGTGGCGCGCCGACGCCGCCGTGGGTAAGACGGCCGTCTCGAGCAGCATGATAGACCGCGTGGCCGAAGGCCTGGGCAGGAAGCTCTGCGAGGTGCCCGTCGGCTTCAAGTGGTTCGTGGACGGGCTGCTGGACGGCAGCTTCGGCTTCGGCGGCGAGGAGAGCGCTGGCGCCTCGGTCCTGCGCTTCGACGGAGGCCCCTGGAGCACTGATAAGGACGGCATCATCCTCGCGCTGCTTTCCGCCGAGATAACCGCCAGGGAAGGCAAGGACCCGGCCCTTCTCTACAAGGACCTGACCGGCAGGTACGGCGAGCCTTTCTACCGCAGGCAGGACGCCCCGGCCACTCCGGAGATGAAGCAGCTGCTGAAGGGCCTGACGCCGGAGAAGTTCCCGTTCAGGGAGCTGGCCGGCGAGAGGATAGAGCGCGTTCTCAGCAGGGCCCCTTCCAACAACGAGCCGCTGGGGGGGGTAAAGGTGGTCACGGCCGGCGGCTGGTTCGCCGCGCGGCCTTCCGGCACCGAGGACGTCTACAAGATCTACGCCGAGAGCTTCCGCGGAGCCGGCCACCTGGACGCCATCTTCTCGGACGCCGAGGCCATGATAAAGAAGCTTTCCTGAAAGAGCCGCGGCGGATCACGGATCAGATCGGGGTACTTTAATACGGGAGGGTAAAGCATGAAGAAACTTACGGCATTGCTGCTGCTGGGACTGCCGGCCGGGGGCTGGGCGATGGGCATGGGCTGGGGAGGAGGGGGATACCACTGGGGATATCCGCCTCCTGCCGCCGGTCACTTCGCCGCCGTGCTCTACGGCCTGCTGGCCGCGCTGGGCTACTGGGTGCTGCAGCACGGCGCTAAGCAGGAGAAGAAGTGCGCGATGTACGGCGGGCACATCGTAGGCTGGGTGCTGATCGTAGTAGGGCTGCTGGGCCTGCTCTGCGGCGCCATGAGCCACGCCAGGAGGAGCTACCGCTGCTGCGATGAGCGCCCCGGCTGGAACATGCAGGTGGAGGAGCAGGGGGGCAAGTCCGGCGAAGAGCGCACGGTGAAGGTGCAGGTGAAAGCGGAAAAGAAAGCGCCGGGCAAATAGCCCGGCGCAGCCGCAGCGAAGGCCGCCCACCGGGCGGCCTTCTTATTTCCCGGCGGCGGCCAGCACCGCGTCGAGCGCGGCCCTGATGGCGGCGGAAGGGGGCGAGGAGGGGTTGTCCAGCGCGTAGAAGCGGCCCGCGTCCCCGGCGTCCACCATAGCGGGGTCGAACGGCACGCTCCCGAGGAAAGGCACGCCGGTCTCGCGCGCGGCCTGCTCCCCGCCGCCGGTCTTGAACAGGTTTATCTCGCCCGAGCAGTGGGGGCAGCGGAAAGCGGTCATGTTCTCGAGTATGCCCAGCACGGGGATGCCCACCGTCTTCAGGAAGTTGACGGCCTTGCGGGAATCCAGCAGGGCCACCGCCTGGCCGGTGGTGACCACCACGGCGCCGGTCATCTCCGGTATCAGCTGGCAGATGGTGAGCGGCTCGTCCCCGGTGCCGGGGGGGGCGTCTATCACGAGCGCGTCCAGGTCGCCCCAGTTCACGTCGGAAAGGAACTGCTTGACCACGCCCATCTTCAGCGCGCCGCGCCAGATCACCGGGGTGTCGGTGGCGCTCATCAGCGTGGCCATCGAGATCATCTTCAGGTTGGGCGCAGCCTCGAGCGGCTCTATGCTCTGCCCGTCGGAGGAGTGCGCGCGGCCTTCCTGGCCGGTCATGCGGGCGGCGGAAGGGCCGTGTATGTCTATGTCCAGCAGGCCGGTGCGCTGCCCGGAGGCGGCCAGCAGCGCGGCGAAGTTCACGGCTATGGTGCTCTTGCCCACCCCTCCCTTGTTGCTCATCACCAGGAACTTCTTCCCGATGCGGGCCATCTTCTCCTTCACCAGCGATTCCCTGTGGTCGATATGTACCTTGTGCATCGCGTCTCCTTGGGACCGGACTGCGCCCGGCCGACAGCCATAATATATTAATTTTGTTATAATATTTGAAAATTTAGCGCCGCGCACGGCGGCGCGCGCCGCGGGAGATCCAGAGGACCTGCATGCCGAACAAGATGATAATCACCTGCGCCCTAACCGGCGCCGAGACCACTAAGGAGCACCAGCCCGCGCTGCCGGTCACTCCCGAAGAGCTGGCGGCCTCGGCCTAGGAGGCCTGCCGCGCCGGGGCGGCCATAGTCCACCTGCACGTCCGCAACGACGACGGCTCGCCTACCGCGGACGTCAAGGTGTTCAAGAAGGCCATAGACCTCATCCGCAAGCGCAGCGACGTGGTGGTGGAGATCACCACCGGCGGGGCGGTAGGCATGACCCCGGAGGAGAGGATAGCCCCGGTAGCGCTGGGACCCGATATGGCCTCGCTGGACTGCGGCACCGTCAACTTCGGCAACGACTACATCGTGAACACGCTGCCGATCATGCGCCAGTTCGCCAGCGAGATGAACCGCCACAAGGTCCGCCCCACGCTGGAATGCTTCGACGTAAGCCACGTCCAGTCGTCGCATATCCTGATAAAGGAGGGCCTGCTGAAGCCGCCCTTCCATTACGGCTTCGTGATGCAGGTGCCGGCGGCCCTGTCCCTTTCCCCGAAGACCCTCTCGTACATGATGGACCAGATGCCGGCCGACAGCCATTTCACGCTGATGGGCATAGGCAGGGCCCACCTGCCGGCCATCTGCCTGGCGATAGCCTCGGGCGGCTATATCCGCGTCGGCTTCGAGGACAACATCTATTACGCGAAAGGGCGGCTGGCCAGGTCCAACGCCGAGTTCGTGGAGCGGGCGGTCAGGATGTCGAAGGAAGCCCAGCTCGAGATAGCGACCCCGTCCGACGTCAGGGCCCTGTTCGGCCTGCGCGGCGCATAACGCAACGGAGGAAACGATGAAGATACTCAAGAACGGCAACCCTTTCGGGTCCCACCGGGTGCTGGAGCCCAAGGGCGTGCTGCCGCAGCCGGCCCTCAGGATCTCCAACGACATGGAAACTATCTACGACAACGAGATACTCGTTGACGTGGAGACGCTCAACATCGACTCGGCCTCTTTCGCGCAGATCAAGACGGCGGTCAGCGGCGACGAGAAGAAGGTGGAGGAAGCCATCCTGAAGATCGTCGGGGACCGCGGCAAGATGCAGAACCCCATCACCGGCTCCGGCGGCATGTTCATCGGCAAGGTGGCCATGGTGGGCCCGGCGCTGGACGGCAGGACCGACCTGAAGGCGGGGGACAAGATAGCCAGCCTCGTCTCGCTCTCGCTGACGCCGCTGCGGATAGACAAGATGCTGGGGATCAAGCCCGGCACCGAGCAGGTCAACGTCAAAGGCAAGGCCATACTCTTCGAGTCGGGCATCTACGCCAAGCTGCCGGCCGACCTCCCCGAGACGCTGGCGCTCGCCGTCCTGGACGTGGCCGGAGCTCCCGCCCAGACCGCTAAGCTGGTCAAGCCGGGGCAGACCGTGGTCATCATTGGCGCGGCCGGCAAATCCGGAGTGCTGTGCTCCTACGAGGCGCGGCGCCGCGCCGGCGTGACCGGCAGGGTGATAGGCCTGGAATACTCGCCCGAGGCCGTCAAGAGGATAAAGAACTACGGCTTCTGCCACGAGGCCGTGCAGGCCAACGCGGCCGACGCCCCCGACTGCTACGCCAAGGTCGCCGCGCTCACCGGAGGGAAGCTCGCCGACGTGGTGATCAACTGCGTCAACGTGCAGAACACCGAGATGGCCTCCATCCTGATGTGCAAGGACGAGGGCACCGTCTACTTCTTCAGCATGGCGACCTCCTTCACGAAGGCCGCGCTGGGCGCGGAAGGGGTGGGTAAGGACGTGACTATGGTCATCGGCAACGGCTACACGAAGGGCCACGCCGAGGTGACGCTGAACATTCTGCGGGAAAGCCAGACGATACGCAAGGCCTACGAGAAGCTGTACGCCTGAGCCGGGAGGAAACAACATGCGCGACTACCCCAAAGTACACTACCGGAAGATACCCCTCTGGAAGAACGTCCCCGAGAGCGACTGGAACAGCTACCAGTGGCAGCTGAAGAACGTGATCAAGGACATCCCGACGCTGGAGAAGGTGGCCGTGCTGGCGCCGCAGGAAAAGAAGGACCTGCAGGCCTGCCTGAAGAAGTTCACGATGGCCATCACCCCATACTACGCGGCCCTGATGGACAAGAAGGATAAGGGCTGCCCGGTGCGCCTGCAGGCCATCCCGCGCGGACTCGAGCTCGAGACCGATACGTCCGACCTCTCCGACCCGCTGCACGAGGATGTCGATTCTCCGGTCCCTGGCCTGACGCACCGCTACCCGGACCGCGTGCTGCTCTTGGTCACCAACATCTGCTCGATGAACTGCCGCCACTGCACGCGCAGGCGCCTGGTCGGCTTCGAGGACGTGCACATGTCGTCGGCCGACATAGACAAGGCGATAGAGTACATCCGCAAGACCACCGAGGTACGCGACGTGCTGATCTCCGGCGGCGACCCGCTGGTGCTGACGGACGATATGCTCGAGGGGATCATCGCCAAACTCCGCGCGATAGACCACGTCGAGATCATCCGCATAGGCACCCGCATGCCGGTAGTGCTCCCGATGCGCATCACCGACAAGCTCGTGGCCATGCTCAGGAAGTACCACCCGATCTACGTCAACACGCACTACAACCACCCGAAGGAACTGACGGCGGAGGCGCGCGAGGCCTGCCGGAAACTGGCCGACGCGGGCATACCGCTGGGCAACCAGAGCGTGCTGCTGCGCGGCATCAACGACTGCCCGCAGACGATGAAGAAGCTCGTACACGAGCTGCTGATGGCCCGCGTGAAGCCGTACTACATCTACCAGTGCGACCTCTCCGTCGGCATCAGCCACTTCCGCACCTCCGTGTCCAAAGGCGTGGAGATCATAGAGAACCTGCGCGGCCACACCACCG
>JAKAMO010000151.1 GCA_021812825.1 bacterium
GCATCTTCTTCGTGGCCGAGGGCTATCGCTACGACGCTATCCGTGACGAGCTGGTGGACAACCTCAGCGTGTTCGCCCCCAACAGGACATTCCTGGCCACTGACCCGAACGACAAGCATACCATGATCACCGGCGTGCTGAAGGACGGCGGCGCTCTCGGCAGCGGCCTCACCGCGCAGGACATGTTCAACGCCGTCTCCCGGCTGCAGATAAAGGACCCCACAATCGCCGGCGGCGCCAATACTTCCGCCGGCAACCTGGAGTACCTGAACCCTGTGACCCACGCCTACGTGGCCATGGACAACGCCGGCACCAGCGCCACCAACGTGGACTGGGGCATGCGGCTGACCCAGACCGTCAACAGCGGCAAAGGCTATACCTTCGACTCGGGCTCCGGCGGGCCGCTGGCCCAGTTCCAGGCCGACCCGTATTACATCGGCAACAACCCGTCCAACTTCATGATGTGGTACGCCCGAGAGAACTACGTGATAGGCAACGGCGGCGGCCTCAAGACCGCGAACGATATAACCAACTCCTCGCAGGACCCCTTCACGCTGCTCAAGAGCCTGGCGGCCGAGACCGTGGTCTATGTGAAGCAGTCCAACACCGCGCTCGCTTCGGCTCTGACGGATAACACGGCAGCCAAGAGCGCCGTGAGCGGCCTTGACCATCTGAGCAGCCGGAACATAGACGTGGTCTTCATACCCGACCTGATGGTCGCCGCGGTGCAGCGCATGCTGCCCGCCGTCACGAATCTGGGGAAATGATAGGGGAGAATTGATGAAGAGAACCATACTGATCCTCCTGGGGCTTTTTCTCATAAAGAGCTCCGCCTTCGCCGCCATAGACTGGGAGTCGAAGGGAATGCAGATAGCCGGCGAAATACTCGCCAACCCCGCGGGGTTCTTCTACGACTTCCAGCAGGACCTGGAAGGGACCACCCCGCTGCCGCCTGGAAAGAGCTTCGGCATACAGACGGGCCTGTTCCCGACCACGATACCGATGACCTACACCAACGTGTCCGCCAAGCTGCGCCTGCACGCCGAGGGCCGCATAGCCCCGGGCGTGCCGCAGCTGGACCTGATAGGCGGCTACTGGGACATGCTGGCGGCCAAGCTGGCCACCAAGAATTCCGACACCATCGATGACGCGAAGTTCGGCGGCTACTACGCGGGCGGCATACTGAGCACCTCGGTGAGCCCGCGCGTGCGCACCTTCTGGGGCTACAAGCGCAGCGTGCTCAGCGCGAAGGCCAAGTTCCTTCCCAACAGCCGGGGCAAGTATCCGGAACTGCTGGGTACCCCGGTCAAGGACTTCGACACCGGCTTCAAGGACGACTTCTTCATAGCCGGCATCGAGACCCCCAAGGGGATAGGTAAGCTCTGGAGCATACAGCTCAACTACGGCATCAAGACCAAGATCTTCTCCAGCAAGGTCAGCTGGTACGGCAAGCTGTTCGAGCTGGGCTTGAACATCTACCCGGAGGGCGTGCTGGTGTTCCACCCCGTCTGGAACTTCCACCTTAACTTTTAAGGACCGAAAATGAAAAAGACGATATTAAGCGCATTCATAGCGGCGGCGATGGCCGGCAGCGCCTGCGCCACCGTGGCCGAGGATTCCAAGATCTTCACGCCGTACTTCGACATGACGCTTTCCGAGGCGGCTTTCCTGCCTTCGGAGGGCAACATCTTCAGCGGCGGCAACATCAATACCCAGGTCGGCCTGCTGTCGAAGATCACGCGGAAGGACCACCTGTTCGGCCTGTACACGTTCAACTACGCCGGCCAGGGCTTCGCGCCGCAGGACTCCAAGCAGTTCACGGACCGCTCGATGTCGCACGGCTTCAACTTCGAGTACCGCAGGAGCCTGACCGACAGCCTCAGGGTGCGGCCCGGCATAGCCTTCAGCAAGGAATACCGCCGCACCGGCGCCAACGAGGCGTGGGACAACGGCCTCTACAACATGAACTCCTCGGGCGGCCAGCTGGCGCTGGACTACTCCTTCGATATGGAGAGGAACGGCTACGTCACGATGCAGTACCTGTTCAGGAACGTCAAATTCCCCAACTACACGGACCTGCTGCGCGAGTTCCAGAACGCCGGTAACACCGCCGAGACCTCGGGCGGACTGCAGGACCAGACTATGGGCCAGGTCAGCCTGCGCCCCAACTGGAACAAGTTCTTCGGCGGCGTGACCTACACGGTCCAGAACTACAAGAACCAGAAGGTCGTGGCCGATACAGGCGTGTACGGCGATACCAAGCAGAAGGACACCGACACCGCGTTCGACTTCGGCTTCCACCACAGCCTGTGGATACTGGAAATGTACCCGATGGTGTCCTACACGATGCACAAGTCCAACCAGAACTTCATGAAATATAAGTTCCTGGGCGACACGGCCCCCGAATTCGGCAAGGACTACTACAGCTTCAAGGAGTTCGCCCTCAGCGTGCCGCTGGACCTGAACATCACCAGCAAGTGGGCCATCGGCGGCGCCTTCAACATACAGCGCCGCGCCTACGACAGCCGCTACGCCCGCAACGAGACCAACGACTTCACCACGGCGAAGCAGGTGAACACGATGACCACGCTGACCGGCTCCATCCGCAAGCGTATCAACGAGGTGGCTATGGTCAGGCTGTTCGGCTCCGTTATAGTGGCGAGCTCGAACAACAAGTTCGAGAAGTACATGCCGTACAACTATACCGGCAACAGCTTCGGCATAGCTTACAACCTGTCGTACTGAGCGGGGCCGAGGCGCAGGCGGGGCCCGGGATACCCCGGGCCCCGGCCCTTTAAAGGGACCGGCGTGCTCCGATTTAATATAATGTGAGGGGGCAGGGAAACCGCGCTCCGGGAATAATGCGACTCTTAAGAATAGGAACGCTGCTGCTGATGGCCGCGCCCGCCTGCGCGGGAGGCCCGGGCACCACCGCGGCCAATTTCCTGAAGATACCGGTGGGCGCCAGAGAGACGGCGCTCGGAGGGGCCTTCACGGCCGTGGCGGAGGGCCCGGGCGCGGTCTTCTACAACCCGGCCGGACTCTCGCAGCTCGACGTGATGGAGCTCGGTTACTCCTATAACAACTATTTCTCCGGAATTTCCCAGCACACGGCCTCCGCGGCGCTGCCGCGCGGCAGCGGCGCCTGGGGGCTGGGGCTGAACTATTTCCAGGTGGGGGCCTTCGATTCCTACGACGCGGCGGACAACAGGACCGGCAGCGTGTCCGCTTACGGCGCCGAGGTGGTCCTGGGCTACGGCGGCGCGCTGCGCACCGGCCTGGCCGCCGCTCCCTCGCTGCGCTACGGCGCGGCCGCCAAGTACTTGCTGGAGAGCCTCGACGACAAGAGCGCCGACGGCGCCGCGCTGGACGCCGGCGTGCTGCTGCAGGCCGGCCTGCCGGGGCTCGGTTTCGGAGCGGCGGTGCAGAACGCCGCGGCCAGCCGGCTCGACTTCTACGGCTCCGGCGCCAGGCCGGCCCGGACGTTCAAGACCGGCCTTTCCTACCGCGCCGGCGGCAAGCCGGTGTCGGGGCTGCTCACGGCCGAGCTGGCCTTCCCGGAGGACGGGAAACAGTACTTTTCCGGCGGCGTCGAGGGCAGGCTTTACGGCGCCGTCTACCTGAGGGCCGGCTACACCGCCTACGGCGACGTCTCCGGCGGGCTCACCTTCGGGGCCGGCATAGACATGCCGGCGCGCCTGGGCCGCGGAGTGCGCCTCGACTATTCCTTCGGCTCCACCTACGACCTCGGCAATATACACCGGTTCGGCCTGACCTACCGCTTTGACAAGCTGCCCGGCGGGGCGCTTACCGAGGCCCTTGCCAGCGAGCCGGTCCCGAAGGACCCGGCGGCCGTGCCTCCTTCCAAGCTGGACGACCTTTACGGCTACGACCTGGACAAGTCCATAGCCGCAGCAGAGGCCCTGGCTGCCGACTGTACACCCAAAATACTGCAGCATTTCTCGTCGCTACTTAACTCGGGCCGCGCCGAATGGAAGAAGTCCGCCCTGCGCGGCCTGGCGGTATGCGGCGCCCCTGGGGCGGCGGACCTGCTCAAGACCGGTCTGCGCGACCAGAACCCGGGAGTGCGCGCCCAGGCCGCCGCGGCCCTCGGCGCGAAGGGTGGGGGCGACAGCGTAGCCGTGCTGCAGCAGGCCCTGAAGGACGAGGAGTCCGACGAGGTTAAGGGGGCCATCCTGGAAGCACTGGGGAAGGCCCAGAGATAATATGAGGATACTGCTCATCTCCCTTTTCGCGATCGCGGCGAACCCGGCCGGCGCGGCCATGACCGGCGGGGTCTTCAGCGTGCCGCTGGTGTCTCCGCTTTCCGGAGGCGGCTCGTCCTCCGGGGGCGCTTACTCTGTATCCTCCAGCGTCGGCGCACCCGCATATTCTTCCTCGTCCCCGTCCGGCGGTTCCTTCACCCTTTATTCCGGCGGCGGCTCGGCCTTGCTGGTCATAACCGATACAGCCAGGGGTGACCTTGGCGCCGCGCACTGCTACCCTGTGCCTTTCAAGAGCGCCCTCGGGCATACGAAGATAACCTTCACCGGCCTCACCCGCTCGGCGGTAGTGCGTGTCTACACCGTCAGCGGCGAGCTGGTGCGCACGCTGGAGAAGAACGATAACGGCGAGACGCTGGACTGGGACCTGCGGAACTCGCGCGGCCAGCAGGTGGCCAGCGGGGTCTACGTCTACGTGGTGAAGAGCGGCTCGCAGAAGAACAACGGCAAACTGATGGTCATCTGGTAGGGATAGCGGAGACAATATGAAGAACAGAGCGTCATACATTAAATTCCTGGCCCTGGCCGCGCTGCTGGCGGCGCCGCAGGCGCGCGCCGGAGCGCCGCTGAAGCTGAACTTCCAGGGGCGCCTGGACCAGAGCGGCCAGCCCGCCGAGGGCAGCAAGACCTTCGTCTTCAAGATCTACGACGTGATCTCCGGAGGTACGGCCCGCTGGACCAGCGCGTCGCAGGCCATAGACGTCTCCAACGGCCTTTTCAGCGCGGTGCTCTCCACCGGCACCCCGGCCGATCTTTCCACCGCCACCTTCTCGGGGGCCCGCTACATAGAGATAGCCGTGGACGGGGTGCCGCTCTCCCCGCGCCAGGAGCTGGTCTCCGCGCCTTACGCGCTGGTGGCGCAGTCCCTGGCTCCGGACGCGGAGCTGCCGCCGGCCGCCATAACTGACGGTTCGGTCACCGACGTTAAGGTGCTGCTGACCACGGCCGCTATAAGCTCCGGCAAGTTCGGCAACGACCGGGTGGCGATAACCACGAACGCCGTCAGCGGCCTCAGCGCCCTGGCAACTGGCGGCTCGGAGATCGACCCGGTCTTCACGGCCGCGCCGGCCTACGCTATAAACGCCTCGAGCGTGACCAACTGGAACGCGGCGTACGCCTGGGGCAGCCACGCCGGCCTGTACCTGGCCGCGCCGGCCACGTTCACCTACGTCTCCGGCGAGACCGACCCGGTCTTCACGGCCGCGCCCGCCTACGCGATAAACGCCTCGAG
>JAKAMO010000152.1 GCA_021812825.1 bacterium
AGGCGCTCCGCCAGCCCGCCGGCCAGGCCGGCGTCGAAAGCCAGGCCGTAACCGCGGTTGAGGGAAAGGCAGAGCGAGGAGAAGGTCTCCAGACGCCGCTTCACCCGCCCGAGCGCCGCGGAAGGGCGCAGCAGGCCCAGCCGGCAGTCCAGCCCGTAGAAGAAGCGCAGGGCGCCCGAGTCGCCGGCCAGCGACATGACGTAGCCGTCGTCCACGAACTCCGGGCCTTTCCCGGCCGGGCGGCGCGAATAGACGGCCAGGACGGCCTCCAGGACCTTGCCGGGCTTCTTTTTCCAGCCGGCGCAGAGGACGGCCGAGAGGCTCCTGAGCTTGGCTTCGTTCATGGGATATCCGCGGCTAATGCCCGCCGCCGCGCAGCATCTCCAGCGCGTGCGGGATCAGGTCCAGCACGGCCTCCAGGGATTCCTTCACCGCCTTTGGGCTGCCCGGCAGGTTTATGATGATGGTATCGCCCCGTATCCCGGCTATGCCACGGGAGAGGGCGGCCTTCCTCGTCTTCTTCAGGCCCTCGGCGCGCATCAGTTCCGGCAGGCCCGGTATGGCTCGCTCTATCACCTGCGCGGTGGCCTCGGGGGTGACGTCGCGCCGGCCGAACCCCGTGCCGCCGGTCGTAATGACCACGTCCGCCTTCAGCTCGTCGCAGTAGGACAGGAGACGGGCTTTGATGGCCTCCGGCTCGTCCGGCACCACGTCGCCGGCCACGATAACGGCGCCGACGGTCCGCAGCAGCCCGGCGGCCAGTTTCCCGCTCTCGTCCGCGGCCTCGCCGCGAGAGCACCTGTCGCTCGAGGTGAGCACCGCCGCCTTAAAGCTTTTCAATCCCGTCCCCCACGGTTATCTCGCCGCCTTCCAGCACCTCGGCGAAGACGCCTTTCCTGGGCATTATGCAGTCGCCGACCTCGCGGTAGATGGCGCAGCGGTCATGGCATTCCTTGCCTATCTTGGATATCCCGAGCACCGCGGTCCGCCCCGCCTTCAGCCTGTCTCCTATCTTCAGCTCCGAAAGCGCGAGGCCCTCGGTGGTTATGTTCTCGGCGTAGATCCCGGGGCGGATCTCCACGGAGGCGCCCTTGGCCCTGGCGTCTGCCATCTGTCCGCGCACGCTCTCCATGTCCAGCAGGCTCACCTGGCGGACGTCCGTGCCGGCGTGCGCGTCCCCCTCGAGGCCGAGCCCCCTCAGCAGCACGGCCCGGCCGCGCCGCTCCTTCGGCACGCCCTTGGCGGAGCTTATATTGATGGAGAAGATCCTGCCCATACCCGATATTGTATTAAACCTGCGGCTTGGCCCGCGCGCGCTTGTTTTATCTATAATGGGTGGCGGGACATTATATGGGTTTCGACGAAGACGGCAATTACCGGATATCCGCGGAGCGCGACGAGGAGAAGTCCTCGCGGCCGGCCCCGGAAGGTAAAACTTCCGAAGCGGAAAACCGGCCCGGCGGCCTGCGGGGCAGGCTGCCCGGCCTCTGGTCCCCGCCGGTGAGGATACTGCTGGCCATCCTCGTCGCCCTGATACTGGCCGTCTATTCTATCGCCGTAGCGCCCGGGCTCATCCGCGACGGGAAGGGCGAGATGCCTCCGGCCTACGGGCGCCTTATCAGGGCCCTGCAGTTCATCCTGCCCTGAACGCCCTTCTCACCTGAACTTATCGAGCAGCGGCCGCACCCTCTCCGGGGTGTACGCCGGCGTGCGCTCCGCTATCGGGCCCGCCTTGAGCGCCGGGAAGACTTCGGAGAACACGGGGGCGGCGGTCCTGTACAGCACGCCGGTGGGTATACCATCCGCCGCGCCGGCTGCCAGCCTGAGGGCCGCCTGCAGGTCGGACGGGTCGTGCTCGGGGCCTATGGGTTTCACGCGGCTCTTGAACCAGCCGAAGGTATTTATCCTGTTGAAGCTGACGCAGGGGAACATGATGTCCACCAGCGCGAAACCGCGGTGCTCTATGGCCTTGGCCATCAGGCCGGCCAGTTCCGCCTTCTCCCCGGAGAAGCCCCTGGCCACGAATGTGGCCCCGGAGGCGAGGGCCAGCAGGGCGGGGTTGAGCGGCCTGCCGCCTATCCCGTCCGCGTGGCCGGGCGTCCTGAACTCCGGCGGCGAGGTGGGGGAGGCCTGCCCTTTCGTGAGGCCGTAGACCATGTTATCCCCTGCGAACACCGCTATGTCCAGGTTGCGGCGCGCCGCGTGCACGAAGTGGTTGCCGCCCTCGGCGTAGTAGTCGCCGTCCCCGGAGACCGAGATCAGCCGCGGCTTGTGGTTGGCCAGGTTCACGCCGGCCGCCAGCGGCAGCGAGCGGCCGTGCAGGCCGTTGAAGAGGTTGCATTTCACCGAGAAGCCCAGCTTTGAGGCCTGGCCTATGCCGGTGAGCATGATGAAGTCCCGCGGCCCCAGCCCGAGCGAGCAGAGCGCGTCCTTGACGCTCTCCAGCACGTCGAAGTTGCCGCAGCCGGGGCACCACTGCGGCGCGTCCAGCGCGTAATCCTTGGCGCAGGTCATGATCCCCTCCCCAGCCCGTCCCGCAGCAGCGCGGCCGCGTCCTCTACGGTAAGGGCCCTGCCGTCGTATTTGGTCAGGCTCGACTCTATACGCAGGCCGCATTCCATCCTGAGCAGGCGGGCGAGCTGGCCGGTATAGTTCTGCTCCATCGTCACCAGGCGGCCGAAGCCTTCCAGCGCCCCCGCCACCTTGGCCGGGTCCAGCGGGTACAGGTAGCGGAACACCGCCACCGAGAAGTCCAGCCCTTCGGCGGCCAGCTGTTCGCGCGCCTCCAGCAGCGGGCCCGCCGTGGAGCCCCAGGTCAGCACGCAGGTGTCCTTGCCGGGGTTGAGGATCTCCGGGCCGGGGAAGGCGGCCGCCATGCCGGCCAGCTTGCGCATGCGCCTGGCGTGCTGGCGGACCCGGTTGGCCCTGTCGTCGGTGAGATGGCCGAAACCGTCGTGCTCGTGGCTGTCGCAGCGCACCAGCCATTTCGAGAGGCAGGGGAAGGCGCGCGGCGGAGCGCCGGAAGGGGTGTCGGCGTAGCGCTCGAGGACCGCGGTGTCCGGCGGCTCGGGAGCCAGCGGGCCGCGGTCTATCTTCACTCGCGACAGGTCGAACTCCTCCAGCGTGCTCTCCGCGCCCGCCTGGCCGAGGTCGTTCACCAGGAACACCGGCACCTGCCAGGCGTCGGCTATGTTGAAGGCCTCGGCGGCCAGGTAGAAGCCGTCCTCGTGGAAAGCCGGCGAAATGACGGCTCGCGGGAACTCGCCGTGCGAAAGGTTCACCAACGGCAGCAGGTCCCCCTGCTCTATGCGGGTGGCCATCCCGATGGCGGGACCGGCGCGCTGGCCGTCGTAGACCACCAGGGGCGTCTCGGTGATGCCCGCCAGCCCCGCGCTCTCGGCCATCAGGCTGAGACCGGCGCCGGAGGAGCCGCAGGCCGCGCGCGCCCCGGCGTAGGAGGCCCCTATCGCTATATTGACCGCCGCTATCTCGTCCTCGGCCTGCTCCACCGCTATGCCCAGCCCCGGGCCGGCCTCGGCCAGCGCGGTGAAAATACTGGAGGCCGGCGTTATGGGATAGCCGGAGTACACCCCGACGCCGGCGGCCATCATGCCGAGCGCTATCGCGTCGTTGCCGGAAACCAGCAG
The DNA here is from genome assembly GCA_021812825.1 of bacterium. The sequence goes on from JAKAMO010000152.1 coordinate 3,648, forward strand.
CCGCTTTTCGGAGGGCGCCGGCCCGAAAGGCGGCTTGCGCACGTCGGAAGCCGCCACGGCGGCCGCGGCGCCGGCGGCCGCTTCCAGGTTGAGGCGCAGCACTTCCGGCTTGAGCCTGCCGCCCAGTATCTCCTTCAACGGCCCGTCGAAGGCCTCCCGCGGGAAGCCCAGCGCGGAGAACAGCATGGCGGTCAGCTTCACGGCGGTGAACTTCTCGCCGGCCGCGCCCGGGGGGACGGCGCCGGGGGGCAGGGGCCGCAGGCGCCCGTCCCGGTGGTCCCCCTTGTCCTCTTCCAGGCAGAAGGCCAGCCCGTTCCCGGAGAGGTCCGGCAGCCTCAGCCCTACGCTTTCGGCGTTGAGGGCCAGCAGGTAGTCCGCCCGCCGCACCGGCGCCGCCAGCGGGCGGCCGGAGAAACGCACGCTCATGAAGTTGTGGCCGCCGCGGACCCGGGACTGGTAGTCGTTGTAGATGAAGACGTGATAGCCTAGCCGCAGCAGGCCCTTGCCCAGCATGTCGCCGGCGCTCTTTATACCCTGGCCGGCCGCGCCGGCCACTACGATATTTATTGATCCCATAATAGCGGCCGCCTAACGGCCTAGCATCCCCCTCAGCACGTAGTTCAGTATGCCGCCGGCGCGGTAATACTCCAGCTCCACCGGCGTGTCTATGCGGCAGCGCACGCCGAAGGTCTTCCCGCCGGCGGAGACCCGCAGCCCGCAGCCCGGGGCCAGGCCGCCGCCGAGCGGAATGGAGAAGACCTCGGAGCCGGTCAGGCCCAGCTTATCGGCGCTCTCCCCGGGCAGGAACTGCAGCGGCAGCACTCCCATTCCCACCAGGTTGGAGCGGTGTATGCGCTCGAACGAGCGGGCGACGACGGCCCGCACCCCGAGCAGCAGCGTGCCCTTGGCCGCCCAGTCCCGGCTGGAGCCCACGCCGTAGTCCTCGCCGGCCAGGATCAGCAGCGGGACGCCTTCGCCCAGGTAGCGCATCGCGGCGTCATAGATCGTCATCAGGCCTCCGGAGGGCTGGTGCAGCGTAAAGCCGCCCTCCGTGCCGGGCGCCAGCAGGTTGCGCAGGCGCCTGTTGGCGAAGGTGCCGCGCATCATCACCTCGTGGTTGCCGCGCCGCGTGCCGTAGGTGTTGAAGTCCTTCGGCTCCACGCCGAGGCTTTTCAGATAGAGGCCGGCCGGGCTGTCCGCGGCTATAGCCCCCGCCGGGCTGATATGGTCGGTGGAGACGGAGTCCCCGAGCACGGCCAGCGCGCGCGCGCCGGCGATGTCTTTTATCTCCGGGACTTCGGCGCTCAGGCCGCGGAAGAAGGGCGGCTCCTTTAAGTAGGTGCTGGCCGCGTCCCAGCCGTACAGAGGGCCTTCGGCGCCCTTTATGCCGTTCCAGACCTTGTTGCCGGTGTATAGCGTGGAATAGGCCTCGCGGAAGGAGGCCGGGTCCTCGGCCAGCGGCAGCAGCGCCTTTATCTCCTCCTCGGACGGCCAGATGTCCCGGAGGAAAATATCCCCGCCGTCCCGGCGGCGGCCGAGCGGTTCCTTCTCGAAATCGAAATCCAGCGTGCCGCTCAGCGCGTAGGCCAGCACCAGCAGCGGCGAGGTCAGGAAGGCGGCCTTGCAGTGCGGGTGTATCCTGCCGCCGAAGTTGCGGTTGCCGGAGAGCACTGCCGACAGCACCAGCCTGTCGCCGGCGGCGGCTATGCTTTCCTCCAGCGGGCCGCTGTTGCCTATGCAGGTGGTGCAGCCGTAGCCGGCGAGGTGGAAGTGCAGCGCCTCCAGATAGGGCAGCAAGCCCGCGCCCTCCAGGTAGCGGGTGACCGCCCTGGAACCTGGAGC
>JAKAMO010000033.1 GCA_021812825.1 bacterium
TCGTAATAGCCGGGACCGTGCACCTGTCCGATCAGGGCCACCCGCTGGAACGAGAACTTGCGCACCGAGAGCGTTATAGACGGGCTGGAGACGTACTTGGAGAACTTGGCGGTCAGCACCTTCTGCAGCTCGTCGGTCTTCAGGCCGGCCGCGTCCACGGAGCCCAACAGAGGGATCTCCACGCTGCCGTCGGGCTGCACCGTAACCTCGCGGGAGAATTCCTGGGCTGGGAAAACGTTGATATTGATCACGTCTCCGGCCGCTATCGGATATTCCTTCTCCGGCGCGGCGGCATCCAGGCAGAACGCCGGCAGCTGACCGGTGAAAAGGATGAACGACATGAGCAGTGAGATCGTCTTCATAGTGAAATTATATATATATTTCGCCCTTCCGTATCCCGCTATCTTCCTGATTCCACTGCCTTGGCGAGGCTCTTCATCAGCACCCTCAGCTCCTCGACCTTCCGCTCCAGCTCGGGGTCGTGCGCCGCGGCCGGATGGGCGCCGGACACGCTCACGGCCCTGTTGCTCAGGGCCTCCACCCGCCTGGAGATGGCGTCGAGCCTGGAGTTCAGGGCGCTTTCGTCCTGCGCCGGGCCAGGCCTGAACAGGCAGACCTTCAGCAGCGACGCGGCGGTCACCAGGGAAAAAATCCCGAAGGACGCGGCGCCCACGGCCACCACGTAGCCCAGGCCCGCCAATATGCCGCCCAGCGTCGCTATCAGCGAGGCGAGCATGCCGAAAAGAAGTATCTCCTTGTTCTCGCTCCAGCCGCTGGGCAGCGGCCTGCGGTCCGGCTGCTCCGGCGCCCGGTAGGCGCGGCGGAAACCCTCGTAGCGCTGTTCCTGGGGCTGCGGCGCCTTTTCCGGGAAGGCCCTCGAAGCCGGCGCCTGGTGTTCCTCCCTGACAGGGCCGACCTCGCTCTTCAGCCGGTCCAGCAGGTACTTCATATCCTCGGTGTCGCTCATACGGCGCCGCCTTTGGCCGTCCGGCCGGCCTCGCGTTCGGCCAAAGCCTTCTCCCGCGTCTCCAGCCCTTCCCTTATACGGTCGAAGGTGCGGATCAGCTCGGCCTTCCTGGCGTTGAATTCCTCCTCCAGCTCCCTCTCGCGCACCTTCAGCTGCTTGGCGCGCGCGCCCAACCCGGTCTCCAGCTCCATGGACTTGGCCTCGAGGGCCCGGTTCTTCTCCTCCCATCTGGCTAGCATGTCCCTTTCCTTCTTGCCCACCTTCTCGTAAAGCTCTTCCATCTTCGCCACGTAGCGGGAGTTAAGCTCCCCTTCCTCCTCGGCGGTCCTGGTCTTCAGTTCGGCCATCGACCGCTCGCCGGAGGCCAGGTGGACGCGGAGCTCCGTCTGCAGTTTCAAAGCCTCGGACTTCTCCGCCTCGGAACGCGCCAGGGCGGCTTTCAGGTCCTCTATCTCCTTCTTGAGGCGGGCCTCGCGCTGGTCGAACTTCCCCTGGCGCGCGGCCAGCTGCGACGAGTACTCGTCCTCGTACTGCTTAAGCACGTTGCCCAAAGTCCTGACCTCCACGCCGAACTCCTCCATCAGCGCGCTCAGGTGTACCGCGCCCGGGCTCTTCTCCTTCCACATCCTGGCGGCGAGGTCGCGCAGCCTGTCCAGCAGCTCCACGGGCACGCACTGCATCTGGCGTTCTTTTTCCATATTCGTTCCGCCTATTTCCTGCTCCTGTATTCCTTGATCACCATGGCCAGCTCGGACTTCATCCGCTCGAGCTCGGCCACCTTCTCGGAATGCTCGGTCTCGAGGGACAGTTTAAGGTCGTTAAGCTCCTTCTCCTTGTCGCTGAGCTCCTGCTTCCTGGCGAACAGTTCCTTGTTGAACTCGTTTATGCGCATGTTCAGGCTGGCATGTATGCCGTCGAGCTCCATCTGCCTGGCGCGGTAGAACCTGTCGCTCTCGGCCAGCAGCTTCTCCTTGGCCGACACCAGTTCCTCGAGCTGCCTGATCCTCTCCTCGCTGCGCGCCTTCTCCTCGGCCGCGGACCCGCGGAAGCGCGCGTCCTGCTCGGCTATGTTGCGCATCAGCTCGCTGGAAGCTTCCTGGCGGTATTTGAGCATCTCGTTCTCAAGCTCCTGGATCTTCAGGTCCGCCTTCTCGATATAGCTGTCGCGGCGGTCGATATCGTCCAGCAGACGCTGCTTCTCTGCGGAGAAGATCTCCTCCAGCTGGCCCATATCCCCGCGCGCCTCCTTCTGGGCCTTCGCGGCCTCCTCCTGCGCGCGGCGCAGGCGCTGCGCGTACTCCTCCACGGCCGCGGCCACCGCGTCGGACACCGCGGAATCCATCTCGCGCACCTGCTCCTTCTGCATCTCGAGCTTCTCGTCGTGGTAGGCCTTCTCGGCCGCCAGCAGGCGCTCCTTCAGCTCCCTGTTGGCGTTCCTGGCCGCGTCCAGCTCCCCCAGGGCCTTGCTGAGCTTGCCCTCGGAGGCCTCCACCGCGGCGTCCACCGTAGAAGCCACGATGCCCTCCAGCTCCCTGGCGTACTGCTTCTGCATCTCGAGCTTCTCGGCATGGAAAGCCTTCTCGGCGGCGAGCAGCTTCTCGGAGAGCTCGGCGGACTTGGCGTTCGCGGCGCCGGCGGCGGCGTTCATCTTCTCCAGCGCGTCCTTCATGGCCGCGTTCTCCTGGGAGAGGCGCGCCATCGTGACCGAGCCTTCCTTCTCCATCGCCGCGCGGCGCTGCCGGAGGTCCTCCTCCAGCGCGGCCTGCATCGAAGCGTAGGACTTGGCTATCTCCGCCCTCTTGGCCTCAATGGCGTCGGAGTACTCCGCCAGCAGGCGGGTCTCTATCTCGGCGCTGTTACGGGCGGCGCTGTCCTTAAGTTCCTTTATCTCCCCTTCTTTGGCCACGATGACGGCGGCAAGGTCGATCTTCTCCGCCTTTACCACCTCGATGGCCTCCACCAGCGACGCCGTCTGCGCGGCGACCGCCTCGCTGACGCGCGCCGGCAGCTCCTTCTCGAAAGCGAACTTCGCGTCCAGCAGCTCGCGGGTCACGGCCGCCTCGCGGGCGGTCGCCTCCTCGGCGGCCTTGCGCAGCTCGGCGTTCATGCCCACTATCTCGAGCTGGGCCTCGCGGAACCTGGCGGAGATCTCCTCGAAGGTCCTCTCGAAACGCTCGCGCTCCGACTTCCACACCCCGCGCTCCGTCTCCAGGCGGGACTCGGCGTCCTTCCTGGCGCCCTCTATCTCGGCCGCGTGCTCCTTCGCGTAGCTTTCCTGCCTGACCTTGTACTCGGCCTCCAGGTCGGCCTCTCGCTTCTCGAAAGCCGCCTCTTTCCCGCGCTGCACGGCGTCCAGCGCCGCCAGCTTGTCGTTGAAGGCGTTCTTCTCCGCCTCGAAAGCCGCCAGCTTCTCGCGGAAGGAAGCCTCGGAGGCGCTGATACGCCCGAGCAGCTCCTTCTGCGCGTCCTCGCGGGCCGCGGCCAATGAATTTTCCAGGGAGGATATCCTGTCGGATGCGGTCCCGAGGGCCGCCTCCAGGCGCTGCCTGTCCTCCCCCATCCTGGACTTCTCAGCGTCCAGAGCGCGGCGCTCGGCGGCCAGGCTGGCCTCGAACTCCTTCTCCAGGTCCTCGCGGCCGGAGAACGACGCTTTCTGCAGCTCCTCCCGCCTGGCGGCGAAACCCTTCTCCATCGCCTCCTCGCGCTCCTTCAGCGCGGCCTCCATGGCCGCGGCACGGCGCTCGAAATCGGCCTTGACCCGGCCGCGCTCCTCCTCCCAGGCCGCCGCGCGCTTCTCCAGCGCCGCGGTCAGCTCGCGGACATGATCTTCCTTCGCGGCCTTCTCCGCCTCCAGCTCGGTCAGCCTGGCCCTGAAGGCGGCCTCCTTCCCGGAGATGAGGTTCAGCAGTTCGGAATGATGGGCCTCCTGCTGGGAGGCCAGGGAATTCTCCAGTTCCTTGATGCGGGCCTGGGAGACCAGGAACTGGTCCTCGCGCACGCGCTGCTCCTCGAGCAGCCTGGCGCGCTCGGCCTGCCAGGACGCTTCCAGGGAGGTGATCTGCGCCGCGTGGTCGGAATCCATCGCGCGCAGCTTCTCCTCGAGGTCGGCCTTGAGCAGATTGGAAAGCTTCCGGTAGTTGTCCTCGTTCTCGCGCTTTTTGGACAGGTACTCGGCCTCCAGCTCGCGGCGGCGGGTCTCGACCTTCTCGCCGGACTCGCGCACGCTGCTCTCCAGGAAGGCGATCCTCCCGGAAAGCTCACCCTCCTTGTGGCGGAACGAGGCCTGCAGCTCCGTCAGGCGGCCCTGGTGCTCGGCCTCGAGCTCCGAGCGCAGCGAATCGTACTTTTTCTGGGCTTCGGCCAGGCGGCCGGCGTACTGGCTCTCGACCTCGAGCAGGCGGGCGTTCCACCGCTCTATGATCGAGCGCTGGTTGCGGTCCAGCTCGGCGAACTTGTCCTCGTACTCGGTCTCCAGGCTCCTGCGCAGCGAATCCAGCTTGGCCTCTTTCTTGAGCAGCTGCTGTATGTCCAGCTTGCCCTCGCCCAAGAGCGACATCGTGGCCTCGAGCTTGGTGTAGAAATCCTCTTTCTCCTCCAGCGTCTTCGAGCGGGAGGAATAGACGTCCTGCAGGGAGGCTTCCTTGGCCTGCAGCTTCTTGGCGGTCTCCTCCGCCAGGGCCAGGCCTTTCTTCAGGTCGGCCTTCTCCTTCTCGATGTTGTTGAGACGCTCCAGGGCCCAGCGCAGCGTCATGCGGGCCGTATCCAGGCTCGTCACGTCGTTCACCAGCTGTTCCAGTTCGCCGTATTCGTTCGCCATAATTTTCCTTGTACCGAAGGGAAGCGCCGCCTGCGCGGCGGGCTTCCCGGACTCTATAACAAGTCTAATATACGGCGGCCCCCAAGGCAATAAAAGGAATGTTAAATGATTATTAACAGAATATTGCGGGCCGGCCCGGCGCCCGGGCCAATTTTGTAGAATTAAAGCATGCGGCTGCGCAAACGATACTTCTGGCCGGTTTTTCTGACAGCGGCGGTCCTGCTCGGGTGGAAATTCGGCTACCAGTCGGCCCTGAAGTACTTTTTCCGGGTCTCGGGCACGGTAACCGTATCCGAAGGGCTGCTGCCAGGCCTGCCGGGGGCCAACAGCATGCTGTTCATAGTGGCCAGGAACGAAGGCGGGGTGCCGGTGGCCGTCAGGAAGGTCATCAACCCGGTCTTCCCGTACGAGTTCGAGCTGACCAGCTCCAGCCTGATAATGCCGGATCTCCTGACCAGGAGGCTGTACCTGGAAGCGGCCCTGAACACCCACGGCCGCCTCGAGGACCCCAAAAAGGGCGACCTGAAAGGCGCCCGCAGCGAAAACTCCTATTTTATCAGCAAGGGACAGGACATAGTCCTGGACGGTCGCCAGGACTAGTCCCGGCAGCGGGGCCGGCGGCTATCTTTTTATCCGCGGCCTGCTGTTGGAAATGGAGAACAGCCAGACCAGCTTGTCCGTGGATCTCACCAGGCTGTCCCAGTTCTTCTCCAGCTTCGGCAGCTTCCTGTCCGGCTTCAGCGTCTTGACGTCCTGCTCGTATCTCTTGCCTATTTCTTCCCAGGTCATACCCCCCCCCTGACTCTTAACCGCGTCCTCCGCAGCCCCCCTAAGGCCGGCAGGGACAACCGCTGAAATATTATACACCGTTGGCGGCTGAAACCAAGGGCAATCGGGACAGGGCAGGGCTGGGCCTTTAGGCCCATGCGCGCCCTTCCGCTATTCTTTCCGGTCTACCAGCCTCTTATCCGGGCCAGGCCCATGTAGACGAGCAGGCCGCCGATGAGCACCAGCAGGAACCCCCAGTTCTTCCGGTGCAGCGCCACGTAGGAGTCGTTCAGGAAGGTCTCTTTTATCAGGCGGTTGATGCGCTCTATGGCTTCCGGCTTGTATATATAGCCCAGCCCGAGCAGCACGAACAGCAGCCCGAAAAAGAGCTTAAGGTACGGATTTATCGCCGTCATAATTGTACCGGTTCATCGCGGTCTCTACGCCTTCCCTGAAGGCCGCCTCGAGGGCGTCGCAGGCGCGGGACAGGAAGTCCGGCAGCTGCGCCGCTTCCTCCTTGGTGAACCGTGAAAGAACGAAATCCTTCCCCTCGATATGCGCGGGCCGCGGGCCTATGCCCATGCGCAGGCGCGGGCAGGAAGGGCCCACCGCCGAGATCACCGAAGCCATGCCGTTGTGGGAGCCGGCCGAGCCGTCCTTGCGCAGGCGCAGCCTGCCGAAAGGCAGGGCCAGGTCGTCGTAGGCGGTAAGCACCCGGGAAGGCGGCACCTTGTAGAAGCCGCCCAGGCTCTGCACGGCCTGGCCGGACAGGTTCATGAATGTCTGGGGCTTGAGCAGGAAGGCGCGCTCCCCGCCGTTGTCGAACTCCGCGTAGAGGCCGACGCCCTTCCAGTCGCGCCAGCGCGCGCCCGGTGCGAGGCGGGAAGCGGCCAGGTCGGCCAGCATGAAGCCGATATTGTGCCTGGTCCTCTCGTATTCCGCCCCCGGGTTGCCCAGCAGGGCGGCGAGCTGCACGCGGTCCTTCCCCAAGACTTACCTCCCCTCCAAAAAACGGGGAGCAGAAGCCGAACGTGTATAGTCCAACTTCTGCTCCCGTGTAAGCCCGCCCTGTTACTTCTTGGCGGGGGCAGCTCCGGCTGCGGGCTTCGCGCCGGCGGCAGGGGCCGCACCGGCGGCAGGCTTCGCGCCGGGCGCCGGTTTCGCGCCGGCGGCAGGAGCGGCGCCCTCGGCGCCCTCCTCCTTCTTGCCCTTGGTAGCCGCCAGCTCCGGCTCAGCGGGGGCTGCTCCGGCTGCGGGCGTCTCCACCTTCTCTTCCTTCGGAGCGGTCACGCTGACCACGATCTGCTCGGGGTTGTCGAGCAGCTCGAACTTGCCGAGCTTGACGTCCTTGACGCGCAGCGCGTGGTTGATATGGAGTTCCGTGATGTCCACGACGATCTCGTGCGGGATCTCGGTAGGCAGACAGGAAACGTTCAGCTCGCGCATCGTGTGTTCCACGAGGCCGCTCTGCTGCTTCACGCCGTAGCACTCGCCCACCAGCTTCACGTGCACCTTGACCTCGATCTTCTCGGTCAGAGAGATGCGCTTGAAGTCGAAGTGCCTGTACTTGTCGGTCACCGGGTGGCGCTGTATGGCCTTTATTATGACCACGTCCTCGCCGCCGGGATAGCCGAGGGTGATGATGGCGTTCGGGTCGGCCTTGATGACGGCGGCGATGGCCTTCTCGTCCACGGTGATGCTCACCGGCTTCTTGTCGAGGCCGTATATGACGGCGGGGATGCGGCCGGACGCCCTGTAGGCGCTCAGTTTGCCGCGCTGCCCGGCGTTCTCGCGGGCTTCGGCTGACATTTTCGTCTGTTTCATGTTATTTTCTCCTTGTCACACCCCCCGCGCCCATGCGCGGTCCGCCTTGGCGGACGGCCGTCTTCGACCGGGTGCTTCACAATCGGGACCTGAGGTCCCTTGTTTTATTTTTACCGGGTATCCCGCTCAGATCACCTGAAGAGCTCGCTGATGGACTCGCCCATGTGATTGCGCTTAATGGCCTCCGCTAGGATGGGGGCCACGGATACTATCTTTATTTTAGCACTTTTTGAGGCGTTTACGGGAATAGTATCGGTCAGGATCATCTCTTCTATAGGGGATCCGTCTATCCGCTCTATGGCGTCCCGGGACAGCACCCCATGGCTGGCGGCGGCTATTATCTTGGCCGCGCCCTTCTCTTTTATGGACTGCGCCACCATGCAGAGCGTGCCGGCGGTGTCCACCAGGTCGTCGAAGATGAAGCAGGTCTTGCCCTCCACCTCGCCGATTATGTTATAGACTACGGCCTCGTTCGGGCGGGGGCGGCGCTTGTCTATGATGACCAGGCCCATGTCCAGCCGCTTGGCGAAGGACCGGGCCCGCTCCACGCTGCCCACGTCCGGGGAGACCACCACGGTGTTCTCGAAATTGCGGCCCTTGATGTAGTCCAGCACGGCCGGCCGCCCGTACAGGTGGTCCAGCGGGATGTCGAAGAAGCCCTGGATCTGGGCCGCGTGCAGGTCTATAGTGATCACCCTGTTGGCGCCGGCCTCGGTCATCAGGTTGGCCACGAGCTTGGCGGTGATGGCCACGCGGGGGGCCGGCTTGCGGTCGGCGCGGGCATAGCCGTAATAAGGGACGACGGCCGTGATGCGGCCGGCGGAGGCGCGGCGCAGCGCGTCCATCATGATCAGCAGCTCCATCAGGTTGTCGTTGACCGGGGGACAGGTGGACTGCACCACGTAGCAGTCCTCGCCGCGCACGTTCTCCATGATGTGCACGTCGGTCTCCCCGTCGGCGAACTTGGAGACCTTGGCCTCGGACAACGGGACGCCGAGGATGTCGCAGATCTTCCTGGCCAGCGCCGGGTTGGCGTTGCCGCTGAATATCTTGAAGTTGCCGCGCTTCTTCATGTCTGGGGTCATTTAGGCCTCTTTTTCAGCTCTTTAACCACCTGCCGCGCGCGCGCTATGGCGAGCCGCCCGCCCGGGACGTCCTCCGTTATCGTGGAGCCGGCGGCCGTGTAGGCGCCGGGCCCTATCTTGACCGGGGCCACCAGGTTGGTGTTGGAGCCTATGAAAGCACCGGCCCCGAGCACTGTCCTGTTCTTGTTCACCCCGTCGTAATTGCAGGTTATGGTGCCGGCGCCGATGTTGACCTTCTCCCCCATTTCGGTGTCGCCGACGTAGCTGTGGTGGTGCATCTTGGAGCCGCGCCCGATGCGCGACTTCTTCACCTCCGCGAAATTGCCTATCTCGGCCTTGGGGCCGATGTCGGACAGCGGGCGCAGGCGGGCGAACGGGCCCACTATCGCGCCCTCGCGCACGCGGCTGTTCTCCAGCGCGCAGGAATACTTTATCACGGCGCCGTCGTCTATGCGGCAGCTCTCTATGACCCCGGCAGGGCCTATGCGGCAGTCGCGGCCGATCACGGTCTCGCCCTTCAGGAAGACGCCGGGGTAGATAACGGTATCCCGCCCCACCTGCACGCTCTCCTCTATGTAGGTGGCGGCGGGGTCCATGATGGTCACCCCGGCGGCCATCAGGTCGGCCGCCTTGCGGGCGGTCAGCATGGCGTAAGCGGCGGCCAGGTCCGCGCGGGAGTTTATGCCCGTCATCTCCGTGGCGTCGTCCAGCTTGAAGGCCGCGGCCTTCCCGCCGGCGGATATCACGTTCTCCACCGCGTCGGTCAGGTAATACTCGCCCTTGGAGCCCTTCTTCTGCAGGTCCTTCACCGCGGCGGCCAGCGCCTTTACACGGAAGAAATAGGTGCCGGAGTTAACTTCCTTTATGGCGCGCTCCCACTCGTCGGCGCCGTCGGCCTCTATGATGGCGGCGACGGCCCCGGAATGATCGCGCTTGATCCGGCCGTAGGAGCCGGGGTTCTCCAGGTCGGCGGTCATCACCAGGCAGTCGGCGCCGGTGCGGACATAGACGTCGCGCATTTTCCTGATGGTCGCCGCCCGGAACAGCGGGGCGTCGCCGCAGAGGACCAGCGCGTGCTCGTGCCGGCGTATCAGCGGCAGGGCCTCCTGCACCGCGCGGCCGCTGCCCTTCAGCAGCTTCTGGCGGATAAAGACGGTCCTCGCGAGTATCTCCGGGCCCAGCCGCTTCTTCAGCTCGGCCTCGACCAGCTCGGCCTTATGGCCGGTGATGACGATGATCTTCTCCGGGCCGAGCAGGGCTATCTTGCGTATGGCCCGCTCCACGAGCGACATGTCGCCCAGGTAATGGAGCACCTTCGGCAGGTCGGACTTCATGCGGGTGCCGAGACCGGCCGCAAGGACCACCGCCGCGAAATTTTTATTCTTTGGCATAGTTCGCTTAAAACTGAAAGTAAAGGATCGGAAGGACTACGTCTAAATTCTACAAAAAAGGCGGGCCGGCATGGAACCGGCCCGCCTCGCGCAGGGGAATCCCCGGCTACTTGCCTATCAGGTAAAGCCGGTTGTCCTCCAGCTTGTAGAACATAGGCAGCACCTTCACCTTGGGGTACTTCTGGTTGAGCCGGCGCGCCTCCGCCACGACGAATTCGACCTCGTCGCCTATCTCGAAAAGCGGCGCGTAGGCCGCGAAATACTCGGATGCCCTCTTCTCCGTCCAGCCCGCGTTCTTCGCCATGCCCTTTATGAAGCCGGCGCGCCTGTCTATCAGGCCGGACATGCCGCAGTTATCGTGCGCTATCATGGCCACGTGCTTCACCCCGCCTATGCCGATGGCATAGGAGACCTTGAACTCGCTGTGGCGCACGTTGCCGCCTCCGGTGCGCAGCTTGTAGGCGAAATTGTCCGGCAGGCGCAGCTGCTTGCGGTTGTCCATGCACATGCACACTATGATCCTGGCGGCCTCGTACTTCCTGAACGGGACGTTCATATTGTGGTACATCAGCAGCTCGCCGAACGGCGTCTTCCGCAATGATCTAGGGATATCGGCGACCGAGCGCACCGCCTTAAGCCTATGCTTGCTCATATCCTTCTCCTTCCGGCCACAAGCTCGTCCTTCTCCGCGCGCGAGAGCTTCTTTATCGCGGCCTCCAGCTTAAGCGCGGCGGACTTATCCTTCTTGCGCCTCTTCCAAGCCAGCTCCACCGGCCCGAAAGAAGCCGTGTACTTCGCCCCCTTCCCCTCGTTATGCGCCCTGATCCGCCCCTTCAGGTCATTCGTGATGCCGGTGTAAAGCGCCCCGTTCGCGCACCGCACGATATAGACGGTCCACATCCTATTAATATCAGTTGCAGCTTTCCTCATTAGTTGTTCTTCTACTTTAAGGCAACGGCAGGCGACTAGTTTGGAGCGGGCGACCGGGGGACCGGGTTAGCAAAACCTTCGTGAGGGCGAAGCTTGCATCGCGCTGAGCCCGAATGATGAGCGAGTCCACGGTGTGGACGAGCGCGTTTTGCGTTCCGGTCCCCTGGGCGCCCGTGAACACGCAAAGCCAGCCGTTTCCTTAAATCTCTCTCCCGGGCATGGATTTGAACCATGTCTAACCGAGTCAAAGTCGGTTGTGCTACCGTTACACCACCCGGGAACAAATTTACTAGCCGGAAAGCATAGCTTTCCCCTCGCATAGCGAGGGCCCCTTCGGGGCGGCATTTCCCCTCTCGGCCCTGTCGCGCATTGCGCTCGGTCCTCGACCCGCTGCGCGGGGAATCCAGCTGACGCTGGATTCGGGGTCACAGCACGAAAACCCGTCCCGCGAGAGCGGGAAGGGTCTTCGTATCCCGTCTCTGGGTCCTTAGAAGCCTTCCGTTTGGGTCGGAGCCGCCATCGGCCCGGCCTTCGCCATCTCAGCCTCGTACTCCTTGAGGATGAGCTGCTCCAGCTTGCTCCTGAACTCGTTGTGGATCGGGTGCGCTATGTCCTTGTACGTGCCGTCCTTTATCTTGCGGGACGGCATGCAGACTATGAGGCCGTTGTTGCCGTTCACGACCTTCATGTTGTGCACCACGAACGCATTGTCAAAGGTCACGGTGGCGAAAGCCTTAAGCCTCGCCTCGTTCCTGAGATGAATCCTCACTTCGGTGATTTCCATACTTCCCCCTAATTACCGCCCCCCTACAGCACAGCAGCAAGGCAGTCACATGTCACTACCCCCAGATTCTAGCAAAAATTCGTCAAAAAAACCCTGTAACTACGGTTACTTTTCATTCCGCGGGCCGCGCGCGCCGCGGCCGCCCTGCCCCGGAACAGGCCGAAAACGGTGGCCCCGGAGCCGGACATCAGCACCGCGTCCGCCCCCAGCCCGGCCAGCCGCTCCCTGGCCAGCCGCACGGCCTTGTGCCGCGGCAGCACCGGGTCCTCCAGCCTGTTGAAGAGCCGGCCGCGCCGCCCCGGCTCGAAGCCGCCCTTCCTTATAAGGCCGCAAAGCTCGCGGAAATCCCCCAGACTGTCCTTTATCTCCGCCTCAGGCGCAATTTTGAGGTTCCCGTAAACCTCTTTAGTATATACGGGCTCCCCGGGATAGACCAGCACTATCCACGGGAGGCGGCCGCCGGCCTTGAGTGGCTTCAGCTTCTCCCCCCGGCCCCGCCCCTCGGCCAGAACCGTATCCAGCATGAAGAAAGGCACATCGGAGCCTATGGCGGCGGCTATCCTCATCAGCCGCGGGAAGCGGGAACGCGGCAGCCTGTAGAGCCGGGCCAGCCCGAGCAGGGCCGCCGCGCCGTCCGCGGAGCCGCCGCCAAGACCCGCCCCTACCGGTATCCTCTTCTTCAGTCTTATCTCCACAGCGGGCTTTATGCCGAAGGCCTCGCAGAACCTGACCGCGGCCTTATGGACTATGTTGTCCTCCGGCCTGCCGAGGTCCTTTGGCCCTCCGTAAACCTTCAGGGATATGCCGGAGGCGGAAGCCTTCTTCAAGGAAAGCCCGTCCGCCAGCCCAACGCGGGCGAAAAGCGTGACCAGCTCATGGTACCCGTCCGGGCGGCGGCGTGTCACCTCCAGGAAGAGGTTGACCTTAGCCTTGGCCTTCAGTTCTATCATACGCACCTATTCCGGCAGCTGCAGCGTATTGAAACCTCCGAACTTCATCTGCGAGGGGTCCAGCGCTATCTTCAGCGCGACGTGCGGCAGCTTAAACTCCAGGCTGCCCGGGAAAAGGTAGAGGTCCTTCAGGAAGTAGCCGCCAGGCCTGAACAGCAGTTTGGTCTCGGACTTGTTGGTTATTTCGGCGGGCCAGGCCAGCGAGTCATCCAGGCAGACCTTACGCTGGCCGCCCGTAAAGCAGGGGCTGTCCCAGCCGCCTTCGGCCCCGGTCAGGTAGTCGCCGGAGAACCAGGCTGAAAGCTCGCCGGTCATCAGCGAAGCCCAGTAGTTGAAGGTCTCGGCGTCTATGTCCTTGATCGAGATGGAATCCAGGTCGGTCATGCCGCCGGAGACGCGGGCCTTCCATAGCGGGGCCATCAGCGGCCCCATCACCGTGAGGCTGAAATCGGCCGGGGGCGCGAAATGCACTATGGCGTCCAGCTTCACGGTCTTGCCGCGCAGCCTGCCCTCCAGCTTGGCGAACGAGGAGAACTCCTTGCCGGCAGGGCTGAAGGCCTTCAGGTAGCGCAGCTCGAGGGCCGGCAGGGCGGCCTTGTCCAGCTTCCCCTCCAGCTCCTTCAGCCGCGACTCCGCCTTGCCGCGCTTGCCCGGCTTCTCGAGCAGCCAGGAATACTTCCAGCAGAGCCAGGCCTTGTCGTGCTGCCCCTTGGCCGCGTAGATGTCTCCGGCGTGCGCCCAGATTACCGCGTCGTCGAAGACCGTGGCCACGGCCTTCCTGATGGTATCCATCGCGCCGTCGAGGTTGCCGCGCTTGTACATCACCCAGGCCAGCGAGTCGAGGAAGGCGCCGTTGTTCGGCTCGGCCGCCACCGCGCCCATGATCATCAGCTGGGCCTCGTCCAGCTTCAGGCCGCGGTCCGCCAGCGAATAGCCTAGGTAGTTCAGCACGTTGGCGTTGTTCGGGTTCTTCTTCAGCAGGTAGCGGAAGTTCTCCTCGGCCGTCGCCATGTCGTTCTCGCGTTCGCTGATGACCGCGTACTGCATGCGGGCCTCGGCGTTCTCCGGGTCCCTCTGCAGTATGCCCTTCAGCATGGCCCTGGCCTTCTTGGAATCGCCGGTATCGTCGTAACCCAGCGCCAGGAAATAGGAGATCTCGGTATTGTCCGGCCACTTCAGAGCGGCCTTCTCGAGCATGGAGATGGCCCTGCGGTAGCCGCCGGCCTGCGTGTAATAGTAGGCCAGCCGCAGCACCTGCGTGGCGTCGTCCTTCAGCGCCGCCGACTTCTCCAGATAGGAGGCCGCCGACTTGAAGTCCCCCTTCTGCTCGCTGATGACCGACAGCCAGAAGCAGGCGGTTGGATCGGACTGGTCCAGGCTCCAGGCGCGCAGGAAGTACTTCTCTCCCTCGTCCAGGTCGTTCACGGAAGGCCCGGCGTAAAGCTCGCCCACGTGGTCGAACAGCTCTATGTTCCGCGGCTCCATCACGGCCAGCTCGGCGTACTCGGCCAGCGCGGCCGCGGTGTCGTTCTTAAGCTCGTAGAAGCTGGCCAGCATGTGCCGCGGCTGCGGGTAGTAAGGGTCCGCTTCCTTCGACTTCAGCAGGCTGTCCTTCACGCCAGCGGAATCGCTCTTCATGTTGTAGAGCACCGCCATCTGGTAGTAGATCTCCGGAGCGTCGTCGGACTTCAGCTCCAGGTACTTCTTCAGGTAGCCTATGGACTTGCCCGGATCGCGCGAGCTCCAGAGGCTGGCCAGCTGGTAGACGGCCTCGTAGGAGGCAGGGTCCAGCTCGGCCGCCTTCTCGTAGGCCTGCCTGGCCCCGTCCATGTCCCCTTTCGCCCACCTGACGTTGCCGTAAAGCACCCAGTTATCGGCCGTGGAGGAATCGGTCTTCACCACGAACTCGGCCCAGTTCGCCGCGTCGTCCACCTTGCCGATGTGCAGCGCCAGGTTCAGCGCCTGCTTGTATACGAAGACGGACTCCGGGTCCAGCAGCATCGTGCGCCGATACTCCTGCATGGCCTGGTCGTACTCCCCGTGCCGCTCGAAGATCATGCCGTTCATGAAATGCAGGTAGGATTCCTCTCCGGCCGCGGCGGAAGCGGCCTGGACCAGGCAGGAGCACAGGAACGCTGAAAGCAGTAATTTTTTCGTCATGGTTACCTCGGCGGCAGCGCGCGCCTCATCAGCAGCGCGGCATCGGTGTTATTATAGAATTTAGGCCTTTTCCCTACTACCTCGAAACCTCCGGCCAGGTACAGAGCTATGGCCGCGGCGTTGTTCTCGTTGACCTCCAGGTCGACTTCCGTGCAGGCGCTCTTGGCGGCGTACTCGAAGAGTTTGCCCAGCAGCGCCGTGGCCAGGCCGGACCTCATGCTGGCCCTGGAAACGGCCAGCGTGTTCAGCTGCACCTGCGGCCTCAGCACCCAGAAATTTATGAAACCGGCCGCCTTGCCGTCCACCTCGGCCGCCAGCGTGACGGAATGCCGGTTGCTCTCCTCCGCCGCGAAGCCCTTCTCCCCCCAGGCGGGGTAGCCCGGATGCTCCGCCTCGATAGCGGCGAAGGCCGGGTAATCCTCCCTCCTGGCGCGCCTGATCATCATGGCCGGCGCCGCGCCGCTTTCGGGCGCACGTTGTTCTCGAGCTCGTATTTGGCCGGCTTCAGGTAGAGCGGCTTCAACGAGCCGCGGAAGGCCAGCGCCGCCTTGATGATGTAGGCCGGCAGCACTTTAGAAACGGCCTTCGGGGCGGCGATCGCCCCAGGAGGAAGCAGCCCGTAGACGGCCGGATCCTCCTCCGAGTCGGCTATGACGTAGATCCCTTTCCCGGCCTCGGCGAGCCGCGCCGAGGCGGCCTCGGCCTTCAGCCAGGCCGGCTCGCCGGCGGGGCGCGGCCTGCGCCCCGGCGCGGCGGTGAAGAACTGCAGGAAATATTCGTCCTTGAAGGCGTGCAGCAGCACGGCCAGGCCGGCCGTGCCGCTCCCGGCCCTGCGCGCGTAGTCGGCGCTGCCGGCGGCCTGCAGGGCCAGTATTTCGAAGATGGTGGCCGTGCGCACGACGGCTCCGGAAAGGGCCTGCAGCGAGCCCGCCAGCGTAAGGGCTATCCTTATGCCGGTGAAGCGCCCCGGGCCGCGGGCCGCGCAGACCGTGCCCACTCCGCGCAGGTCGGACCCGAGCTTCGCCAGTTCGCGTCGGACCAGCGCGAACAGCTCCCGCTCCTGGTTGAATACCTTGCGCTGGGCCCGATGAAAGCTCCGCCCGTCGGAGACGGCCACCTTCAGGCGTGAACCCGAGGTACAGAGGCCTAAGATCGTATCTTCCGCCATTTCCCCGCTATCCTCTCCAGTCTCTCCGCGAAATCCCGTCCGGTGCGGACCTTTACCGTCCTGCGGTCGCCGCCCGCCAGTTCCAGCTCCAGCCTGACCGCGTCCGCGCCCAGGTCCTCCGCGGCGGCCGGCCACTCCACGGCCGTGACCCCGTCCTCCCTGCCCAGGTACTCGTCCAGTCCTATGTTCTCCATGTCCGCCTCTCCGGCGCGGAACAGGTCGAAGTGATAAAGCTTCAGGCGGCCGCGGTAGGCCCTCATCAGGTTGAAGCTGGCGCTGACCGGCAGTTTTTTTGCCCCGAGAGCGGCGGCCAGCTCCCGCACGAAGAACGTCTTCCCGGAACCTATGGGTCCCTCCAGGAACAGGGCGTCCCCGCCGCGCAGCTCGGCGGCGAACAGCGCGGCCAGCCTGGCCGTCTCCGCCGGGGAAGCGCTCTTAAAAGTGCTCGAAGCTTTTGATCTTGCCATCGAAATTCTCTATCACGGCCCCGGAGCCTTTCTCCAGCCTGCCCACCACGCAGGCCCCGGGCAGCAGCCTCTTCACCTTGGTCAGGCTGCGGGACGGCGCGGCGAAGACCAGGCCGTAGTCCTCGCCGCCGTTGACGGCGTAATGCCGCCAGGGCCGCCCCTTGCGCGCGGCGTAGGCGCGCAGCTCGGGCGCGCAGGCCCCCTCGCCGACGCTGACTATCACGCGGCAGCGCGACAGCCCGGAGATTAGCTCCGCGCTCCTGGCCAGGCCGTCGGAATTGTCCAGCATGGCCGAGGCCAGGCCGCGGCGCCCGATAAGCGCGCCGGCCTTCAGCATCGGCTCCGGCCGCCAGAAAGCCTTTATCAGGCCGGGGAACTTCTTCCTCTCGGCGGCAGTGCCGTTCATCAGTATCTCCAGGCCGGCGGCGGAGAGGCCGAGCGGGCCGATATTGAACAGCAGGTCGCCCGGCTTCGCGCCGTAGCGGGTAACGAGCGGAGTTCCGCCGGCCTCGCCCCAGACCGTCATGTAGAAATGGTTCTCCCTCGCGCCGGCGAGGTTGCCGCCGGCTATAGAGATGCCGAAGCGCAGGGCTTCGGCCTTCAGCTCCTTCATGAAGCGCGGCGCGAACTCCGGCGGCATGTCCTTGCGCAGGCCGGCGCCGACCACGCAGGAGACGGGGGTCACGTCGCCCATAGAGGCCAGGTCGCTCAGGTTCATGCGGGTCAGCTTCCTGGCTATGTCCTCGGGGGTCGCGAAGCGCTCCAGGTAATGCGTACCCTCCACCATCTCGTCGGTGGTGATCACCAGGTCCCTGCCCGGAGAATGCCGCAGCACGGCGCAGTCGTCGCCCGGCCCTAAAAGCAGGCGGCGGTCCAGCGGGAACCGGAACGTCTTCTCTATATGCTCCAGCAGCTTCGCTTCGCCGCGCTTGCTCATCTCTTTCCTCCAGCCTTCCTTATCGCGGCCGGCAGGAAGTCCAGCAGCTCGCCGGCCAGCACGCAGCGCTCGGTGAACTTCTTCGCGGCCAGGTCCCCGCAGAGCCCGTGCAGGTGGACGGCCAGCGCCGCGCTGGCGAAGGCCGTATCCGCGGTGAAGCCGCGCGCGGCGCCCTGCTGGGCGAAGAACCCGGCGCAGAGCCCCGCCAGCACGTCCCCGGAGCCGCCCTTGGCCAGCGCCGGGCCGCCGGTGGCGTTCCTCAGCGTGCGCCCCTCGCCGCTTATCAATGTACCCTGGCCTTTCAGCACGGCCACGCCTCCCGAGATATCAGCCAGCTCTTTGGCGGCTGCCGGCCTGTCGCCTACCTTCTTACCGAGCAGACGGGCCGCCTCTCCGGGATGCGGCGTCAGGATGAATGGAGCTTTCGGGAACCTGAAGGAACGGAAGCCGGCCGCGGCCAGAGCGTTCAGGCCGTCGGCGTCTATCACGGACGGGATATCCAGGCCGCGCAGCAGACTGGCGGCGAAGCCTCTGGCGCCCGCGGAAGAACCCAGTCCCGGACCCAGCAGCAGAACGTCTATGCGCTTGGACCTGGCGAAGGCCAGCACCCGGGAGGCCGCGCGCGCGGAGAAGGCCCCGCCGGAACAGGCCGCGCCGAAGGTCATGGCTTCAGGGAGGGCCGAGGCGATGGTCCTTCTTTCGCTTTCCGGGCAGGCCACGGTCACCAGCCCGGCCCCGGACTTCAGGGCGGCCCTGGCGGCCAGCACGGCCGCTCCGGCCATGCCGCGGGAACCCGCCGCGACCAGCACGCGGCCGTAATCCCCTTTGTTGGAGTCCCCGCGGCGCGCGGGCAGCAGCGCCTTTACGAAAGCCCTCGTTACCGTTTTCATCTGAAAGCTATGACGGCCGCCAAAGCGTGGGTCGCGGTATGCGAGATGGAGACCAGCAGGGAGCAGCGGCGGCCTTTCACCGCGACCTTGGGGCTGCCGCTGGCGGTGTTCTCCACCGCGATGTCCTTCAGCGGTATCGAGGTATCGTCCAGCGCTTTGATGACGGCCTCTTTCACCGCGAAGCGCGCGGCCAGGCGCTCGAACCTGTTCCTGGAACTTCCGGCGTAGGCCAGCTCGCCCGGAGTGAAAACGCGCGCGAGGAAGCGCTGGTTCGCCGCCAGGCGGCGGACGCGCTTCACCTCGGCCAGGTCCACGCCCAGCCCGGCCACGGCGAAATTAGTCTTTTTAGCGGTCATCTTCAGCGGACGGTCACGCTCTTGGCCAGGTTGCGCGGCTTGTCTATGTCGCATTTCTTGGCGAGCGCCACGTAATAGGCGAACAGCTGCAACGGCAGCACGGTCAGCATCGGCGTGAACAGCTCGGGCGCCGACGGCAGGACGATGTAGCGGCTGGCCTTGACGGTCTTGCGGGACTCGGCGTCCACTATGGCCACCACGTCGGCGCCGCGGGCCTTGGCCTCCTCCACGTTGCCGGCCATCAGCTCCAGCGTGCGGCCGCTGGTGGCCACCGCCAGCAGCGGCATGCCCTTGTAGATGATGGCTATCGGGCCGTGCTTCATCTCGCCGGCGGCGTAGCCCTCGGCGTGCACGTACGAGATCTCCTTGATCTTCAGCGCGCCCTCGAGCGCAATAGGGTAGTTAAGGTGCCGCGAGATGAACAGGAAATGCTCGCTGACAGCGAAGCTCTCCGCGACCTTCGCTATCTCCTTCTCCTTGGCCAGCGTCTCCTCTATCAGGCGCGGCACGCGCAGCAGATCCTCGGCGTAACGGCGCGCGTCGGCAGGGCCCAGCCGGCCGCGGGCCGCGGCGAAATGCCCGGCCAGCAGGTAGATGGCGGCGAGCTGGCCCAGGAATGCCTTCGTAGAGGCCACGCCTATCTCCGGGCCGCAGTGGGTGTAGAGGACGTAGTCGGATTCGCGCGTCAGCGTGGAGCCCACGGTGTTGGTTATGCAGAGCACCCTGACGCCGGCGGCCTTGGCCTCGCGCATAGCGAACAGCGTGTCGGCGGTCTCGCCGGACTGCGAGATGGCCACCGCGAGCGTGCCCTTCGGCATCAGCTTCGCTCGGTCCGCGAACTCGCTGGCTACGTCGGCGTACGCCGGCACGCCGAAGTTCTCGAACAGGCCTCGCCCGACGAGACAGGCGTGGTAGGCCGTGCCGCAGGCTATGAACTGCAGGCCGGTGAAGCCCTTGATGGCCTCGGCCGTCAGCCCCATCTCCGCCTTCAGGATGTCGCCGCCCAGCGGCAGCAGCCGGCCGCGCAGCGTGTTCTCCACGGCCTCGGCCTGCTCGTGGATCTCCTTGAGCATGAAGTGCTTGTAGCCGCCCTTCTCCGCCATCGTGGAATCCCACTGGATGGTGACGGAGTCCTTGACGGTCTTCCTGCCGTGGAAATTGAAGTAGTCCACCCCCCCCTTCCTGACCACGGCCATCTCCCCGTCGTTGAGGAAGACCACTTTCTTAGTGTACTTCAGGAAGGCGGAGACGTCGGAAGCGATGAAATTCTCGTTCCGGCCCAGTCCGACCACCAGCGGGCTGTGCATGCGCGCGGCCAGCAGCATGTCGGGGCAGCGGGCCCAGACCGCCGAGATGGCGAAGGAGCCCCTGAGCTCGGCCAGCGTGCGGCGGAAAGCCTCGAAGAAGACCGGCTCCAGCATGTCCGAGCGGATGGCCTTCTCCTGCACGTGCAGGCCCTTCAGGTGCTGCTCCAGCAGGTGGGCTATGACCTCCGTGTCGGTCTCCGACTTGAACTGGTGGCCGCCCAGCTTCTCCTTCAGCTCCAGGTAGTTCTCGATGATGCCGTTGTGGACGACGACCAACTGGCCGGAACAGTCGGTGTGCGGGTGCGCGTTGTCCTCGGAAGGAGCCCCGTGCGTGGCCCAGCGGGTATGGCCTATGCCGGCGCCGGCGCCCTTCAGCGGGTCCTCCGCCACCAGTTTGTCCAGCGCGTCCACCCTGCCGGTCACGCGCTTCAGGTACAGGGAGCTCTTCGCGCCTACGGCGGCTATGCCGCAGGAGTCGTAGCCGCGGTATTCCAGCCGCCGCAGCCCGTCTATCAGGATGTCGGTGGTCTTGTTCTCGCCGATATAGCCGGTTATTCCGCACATATTGCAGGTGTTCCTTTATGGCCGCGCCGGGGACGGACAATGCCGCCCTCCGGCGCCGTATTGACCGCTGTCCGCTGCTACTGTATGAGCCGCTTCATCTCCGCTACAGCGCTCTTGAGGCCCACGAACATGCCGCGTGAAATGATGGAGTAGCCGATGTTCAGGCAGTCCATGCCCTCTATGCGGGCCACCGGGCCGACGTTGTAATAATCCAGGCCGTGGCCGGCGTGCAGGTCCATCTTGAGCTCCTTGACCAGGAAGCCCGCGAGCTGGAGCTTCTCGAGCTCCTTGGCCTGCAGCTTCTTGCCCCAGGCCTCGGAATACTTGCTGGTGCAGAGCTCTATCGAGTCGGCGCCCATGTTGTGCGCGGCGCGTATCGCGCCCGGCTCCGGATCGGCGAAGACGCTGACGCCTATGCCGGCGTCGGAAAGGCTCTTGATGGTCTTGACCAGGTCGGGGTTCTTGCCCTCGAGCTTCATGCCGCCCTGCGTGGTGACCTCTTTGGGGCTCTCGGGAACGAGGCAGACGGAATCGGGGCGCAGTTTGAGCGCTATCTTCTCCATCTCCGGTATCGCGGCCATCTCCAGGTGCAGCAGGCCCTTCACCTCGTGCCTGACGCGGTCCAGGTCGGAATCCTGGACGTGGCGCCTGTCCTGGCGCAGGTGCATGACGACCATGTCCCCGCCGGAGCTCAGCACCACGCGCGCCGCCTCGACGGTATCCGGGTTCTTCTCCTTGCGGGCCTGGCGCAGCGTGGCCACGTGATCTATGTTCACTCCGAGTTTAACGTGCCTCATGAAACCTCCATGCTATCAGAACGAAATCGGTCAGGACGCCGCCACGGCCCCGGAATGCTTGCGGTAATGGGCCAGCAGCTCGTCCGCTATCGCCTTTATCTCGGCGCGGGACTTCCCCTCCACCAGCAGGCGCAGCAGCGGCTCCGTGCCGGAATAACGGATGAAGATGCGGCCGTTGCCCTTGAGCCCCCCCTCGAGCCTCTCGAGTTTCTCGCTGAAACCGGCCACGTCCTTGAAGGCCGGCTTGCTGGAGACCCTCACCTTCTCCAGCACCTGCGGGTAGCGGCTCCAGTGGCGGCGGAACCAGCTGAAGGGCCTGCCCATGTCCAGCACCGCGGCCAGCGTCTGCAGCGCGGTCAGGATGCCGTCGCCGGTAGGGGCGAATTCCCTGAAAATGATATGCCCGCTGGTCTCCCCGCCGAGCTTGAGGTCGCCCTTCTCCATGGCGTCGGTGACGTTCTTATCGCCGACCGGCACCTGGGCCACGCTGATGCCCTGCCCTTCCAGGTACTTGATAAGGCCGTAGTTCGACATGAAGGTCAGCGACACTCCGTCGTTGGTAAGCCGGCCGCGCGACCGCATGTAGGGCGCCGCCATCGCTATCACGTCGTCGCCGTCGAGCTGCGCGCCCTTCTCGTCGGCGAACATGCAGCGGTCGGCATCCCCGTCGAAGCTGATGCCGCAGAAGGCGCCCCAGGCCGCGGCCGCCTTCGCCATTTTTTCCGTGTGCAGCGCGCCGCAGCCCACGTTGATGTTCCTGCCGTCCGGCCTGTCGCCTATGACCTTGACCTTCGCGCCCAGGTCGCGGAAGATGCGCGGGGCGATCTTATAGGCCGCGCCGTTGGCGCAGTCCAGCAGTATCTTAAGCCCTTTCAGCGTGAAGCCGGCCGGCAGAGTGCTCTTGAGGAATTCCTCGTAATCGCGGGTGAAATCCTTCCTGTGCAGGCCTGGATGCGACGGGCGGAACTTGAGCGGTTTTTTGCCGAGCAGCAGTCCCTCTATCCTGTTCTCGATGGCGTCGTTGAGCTTGAGGCCGTCGTTGGAGAAGAACTTGATGCCGTTGAACTCCGGCGGGTTGTGGCTGGCCGAGATGACTATGCCGAAGTCGGCGTTCTCGCGCTTGACCAGGTAGGAAACTGCCGGTGTCGGGATGATGCCCAGGTCCACGACCTTGAACTTGCTCGCCCCCAGGCCCTCCACCAGGTACTTCTTTATCAGCCTGCCGGAGGCGCGGGAATCCATGCCTATCAGGACCACCGGCTTCCCGGCATGTCCTTTCTTTTTATACTTGGGCAGCACCAGCGACGCGGCATAGCCTATCTTGCGGATGAAATCCGGAGTGAACGGATAGTCCCAGGTTATGCCGCGTATGCCGTCGGTGCCGAAAAGTTTTCCCATTAAAGCCCCGCTTTGTGCCGCTAATTTAATTTTATATTATATCATTCTGCCGTAAGCCGCTGAAATCCCGGCGCACAATAAGCCCGCGCGCTTCCTTCGCAGCAAGCGCGGGGCCATTCCAGAAGGGTTCAGCGAGCGGTCACGGCTTAAATGCCGTGAAAAGCGAGGCCGTCTGAAGGGCATAGCCCTTGATACGGCACGCGCATAGCGCAGCGGCGAAGGGAAACCAAGTTTCCCTCGCGTCGCACCCGGCCGACAAAGGCCGGGCGGGTTGCGTAGAACCGCCTAGCGCTTCGCGCGAGGTGCGACAGATGGAAGGATGGCCGAGCGGTTTAAGGCGCCGGTCTTGAAAACCGGTGTACGGTTAATCCGTACCGTGGGTTCGAATCCCACTCCTTCCGCCAGATTTCACATTTTTGCTTTTCGGAATTTTTTTCCGAAATTTTTGCGCGCGAAAAATTAAAATTTAACAGAAACTCCCACGGTTTTTTTAATTCAAACGAAAGCTCCTTCCTGCCTATCCGGAAGTTCGAACCAATCTTTTTCATTATTTCCCGGTTTTCCTCCGGATTTTCCCACTTGAGAACTTCCCCGACGTGAGCCGCCTCCCGGTAGAACGCTATCTCCGGTTCGAACCGATTCGCGCTCTGCCGTGCAAAAGCTGCAACTTTATCTTGTAAATCCATCTTTTCATTAAAAAATGAACGCTTCTTAAGGGCGTATTCATCCTGCGTTATCTCCCCGCTAAGCAACAGGTCTAAAAGAGCGTTCATTTTTTTATTCAGGATATCAATATCAAATCGCAGCTTTTGGACGGTCAATCCCACGGCCTGGGCCAACGCGGCTCTTTCCTCTTCCGCCATAAGGATGAGCCCGTTGGCCAGGGCCGTGGGTAAGGAAACAGCCTGTAATTCACCTTTTATCCGCTCGGTTATAACTTCTTCCCGTAAATAGGGTTCATTGCAAGGCCCCTTGCGCTTGGTGCAGCGCAGGTAATTATGACCTTTTTGGGTTTCCGTGGTTATAAAACAGCCGCATTCCTTACAATGGAACAGGCCCCGGTAGATGTAGGGCTTAAGCTTAGGGCCCTTTGGCTTGCTCTTACGCTTCATAACTTCCTGGCATTTATCAAACAAGGCCTTGGTTATGATCGGCTCGTGCTTACCCTCATGGATCGCGCCAGTGTAGCGTATAACGCCGTAATAGGCCGGATTACGCAGCATGTACTGATAGTTTGAAGTGGAAAGCGGCTCCGGGTGGTGGCGGCCTTTAAGGCCCGCCCCGTTCATTATACGGCGCACTTCCGCCAAAGGATAATCGCCTGTGGCATAAAGCTCAAAGGTCTTCCGGATAAAGACCGCCCGGTCTTTATCCGGAAATATGGTCCGGGTATTCTTGTCGTTTATATAGCCAAGCGGGGCGGTGCCGGGGCAAATGCCGTTGCGCAATTTCTGCCGGAAGCCCCGCTTTACGTTTTCCGAAAGATTGTCAACGTAATATTTGGACTGCCCGAAAGCGATAGACAGCATGAACTTGCCCTGCGGCGTGGGGTCAAACCAGAAGGTAGGAAACTTTAAAGCCGTTATCTTGGCAGTGTCTACCAGGTAGATAATACGCCCGCCGTCTATTGAGTTGCGGGCCAGCCGGTCAGGGTGCCAGGCAATAATGCCCTGCGCGGCGCCCTGCTCTATGGAGGCTATCATGTCATTGAAGATTTCGCGGCCCGGCGGCTTGGGCGGTTTGCTTTCAATGAACTCCTTTACGATTATCAAGTTTTCCTTTTTGGCGTATTCCCTAAGCTCGGCAAGCTGCGCCTCTATGGATAAGATTTGCCGGTCAGGTTCGTCCGTGGATTTCCGGGCATAAAGGAAATACTGCATTGTCTGGTTTGACATAAGTTCCCCCTACCTTTTTATCAGGCTCCGCTCACCTTACCCATAAGTTCGCCTTTACCTTGCGCTTTATGCCGGTTTGGCTTTAGCAAAAGCGAAACCGGCATAAAGGGCCTACTATAATGCTCCGCCGCGTTTAAGGCCGGCCTGGCTGCAAAGCGAGGCCGGCCTTAAAGGCGGCGCATAAGGAAGAGATTGGTTCGGGAAGCGCAGCTTCCCGGCGCGCCAGCGCCGAACTTCCGGCAACCGCCTGTAGCCTGAATTAAAAAATCCGTGGGTGTTTCTGCTAAATTTTAATTTTTCGCGCGCAAAAATTTCGGAAAAAAATTCCGAAAAGCAAAAATGTGAAATCTGGCGGAGTTTCAGGGATAAAGTTCGAACTTACTTTGCGCAACATCCCGCGGAAACTGTATAAATACCGCTTTCCGCCTCCGATTCTGCGGTCCGGGGAAGCTTATCCGCGAGATGTCGCGCGGTCGGC
>JAKAMO010000153.1 GCA_021812825.1 bacterium
GCCGACCGCGCGACATCTCGCGGATAAGCTTCCCCGGACCGCAGAATCGGAGGCGGAAAGCGGTATTTATACAGTTTCCGCGGGATGTTGCGCAAAGTAAGTTCGAACTTTATCCCTGAAACTCCGCGGTTTTTCACGCGGCACAAACGAAAAAAGACAGCCACCAGCTGTCTTTTTTCGTTTCCCGGCGGCGGGCTCAGCGCTTTACCGCTATGCAGTCGTACATAACGCGTTCGGCCTTGTAGGCGGAGCGCGACCGGACGAAGACCTTGTAGGCCCCCGCTTCGAAATCCTGTTTTTCCCCGATAGGCCCGATCTCGGCCGCCTCCAGCAGCTTCACCAGCTCGGCGTCCTGGGACAGGGCGATATGCTTCGGTCCCGCGCCGGCTATCAGGTAGAGCGGCACAATGCGGTCCAGGGCCTGTGGAACCGCCAGAGCCTGCTCGGCCGCCAGGGCCTGCTTCGCCTCCAGCTTGATCATGCGCGCCTTGGCCTGCGGCATCGTGGTGTCGATAGAGGCGGAAACCCAGTTCAGCAGCTCGTTGCGCACGTCGTTGAGCGCGGCCGCCTTCTCGATGTTCTCTATGCCCTTGCCGGCCTGGATCGACTTGGCCAGCCCGGAAAGCTCCTTCAGGTAGGCCATGCGCTGGTTGCCGGGGATGTAGTACATCACGAGCAGGTGCACCTTATTGCCGTCGGGGGCGCCGTAATCTATGCCGGCCGGGCTCCAGCCCAGCACCGAGAACAGCTCGCCGTCCCCGTCCACGCGGATATGCGGGCAGGCCCAGCCGCGGCCTATGCCGGTGTTGGCCGATCTTTCCCTCTCCATCACGCCCTCGGCCACGTCCACGTTGGCGCTGACGTCCGGTATGGCCTCGAGTATCGTGGCCAGGTAGCGCAGGGCCTTCTCCTTGTCGGTCTCGGGCAGCTCTATCAGTCTGCCTTCCTGAAGCGCGGTGAGTATGCTTTTCATCAGTCGTCTCCGAACTTGCGGTAGAACCAGGTCTTGACGTTATGCGTCAGCACGGCGTAGGCGAGCAGGAAGCCGGCTATCCAAAGCCAGTAGGCGCCGGGCAGCGGCACGAAGCCCAGCTTGCCGGCGAAGTGCGTATGCGGCAGGAACACGCCTATCGTCACGGCCATCGCGGTGGCGAAGACCATGCCCATGCTCGGCGTGCTCTGCAGGAAGGGTATCTTCTTGGTGCGGATGATGTAGACGATGAAGGTCTGCGTCAGCAGCGACTCGACGAACCAGCCGGTGTGGAAGAGCTTCTCCAGGTAGGCCGCCTGCGGCGTGCCGGCCGAGGCCGGGAAGGCCGCGCAGCCGAAGACGTAGAGCATCAGGAAGAAGGTGGCGTAGTCGAACAGCGAGCTGATGGGCCCGACGAACAGCATGAACTTCTTGATGTTGCCGATGTTCCACTTCTTCGGCTTCTCCAGGTATTCCTCGTCCACCTTGTCCGTCGGGATGCCCGTCTGCGAGATGTCGTAGAGCAGGTTGTTCATCAGTATCTGGATAGGCAGCATCGGCAGGAACGGCAGGAAGTAGCTGGCGCCTACCACGCTGAACATGTTGCCGAAGTTGGAGCTCGCCCCCATCTTGATGTACTTGGTGATGTTGCCGAAGACCTTGCGCCCCTCGATGATCCCCTCCTCGAGGACCACCAGGTTCTTCTCCAGCAGGATGATGTCGGCCGATTCCTTGGCCACGTCCACCGCCGTGTCCACCGAGATCCCCACGTCGGCGAGGTTCAGCGCCGGCGCGTCGTTGATGCCGTCCCCCAGGAAGCCGACCACGTGGCCAGCCTTCTGCAGGGCGGCTATCACCTGCTCCTTCTGCGCCGGGGAGAGGCGCGCGAACACGCTGGCCTTCTCCGCGGCCGCGGCGAACTCCGGCTCGCTCATCGCGGCCAGCTGCGCCCCGGTCAGCACGCCGCCCTCGCCCAGGCCCACGTCCTTGCAGATCTTCTGCGTCACCAGCTCGTTGTCGCCGGTGAGTATCTTTATGCCCACCCCCATCCGCTCCAGGCCCGCCAGCGCCCGGGCGGCGGAATCCTTGGGCGGGTCGAAGAAGGCGAGGTAGCCCAGCAGCACCAGGTCGGACTCGTCCCTGGCGCCGAAGGACGTCCTGTCCTTCGGGAATTCCTTGTAGGCCACGGCCAGCACGCGGTAGCCCGCGCGCGAGAGCCGCTCGTACTCCTCCATCAGGTCGCGCTTGATGACGTCTATCAGCGGCAGGACCTCGTCGTCGAGCTGGTAGGAGCCGCAGGCGCTGTAGATGTCCTCCACCGAGCCCTTCGTGATCATCACGTGCGAGCCCTCGTACTCTATGATGACGGACATGCGCTTGCGCTGGAAGTCGAAAGGGATCTCGTCCACCTTGCGGCAGCTGCGCTCCACGTCGAGGTCCGTATGCGAGAGTATGGCCCGGTCGAGCAGGTTGCGCAGGCCGGTCTGGTAATAGCTGTTCATGTAGGCGTAGCGCAGCACGTCGTCGCTGTGCTGGTTGGCCACGTCCACGAACCTCTCCAGCACGATGCGGTCCTGCGTCAGCGTGCCTGTCTTGTCCGTGCAGAGTATGTCTATCGCGCCGAAGTTCTGGATGGAATGGAGGCGCTTTACGATGACCTTCTTCTTCGACATCACCAGCGCGCCCTTGGAGAGGTTCACGGTCAGGATCATCGGCAGCATCTCGGGCGTCAGGCCCACGGCCACCGACATCGCGAACAGCAGCGCCTGCAGCCAGTCGCCCTTCGTCAGGCCGACGATCAGGAAGACCAGGCTGACCATCACCACCATGAAGCGGATCATCAGCCAGGTGAAGTCCTGGATGCCGCGGTCGAAGCTGGTCTGCGTCTTCTCGCCGGCCAGCCGCGCGGAGATGGAGCCCAGGTAGGTGCGCTCGCCGGTGTTGACGGCCACGCCGCGGGCGCTGCCGCTGACCACGTAGCTGCCCTGGAAGCAGGCGTTCGGCAGCTCGATGACCGAGGCCGGCGGCTCGCCGGAGAGCTCGGCCGTCTTCTCTATCGGCATCGACTCGCCCGTCAGCGCCGACTGGCTCAGGAAGAAGTCCTTGGCGGAGATCAGCCGCAGGTCGGCGGGGATTATGGCGCCCGCATGCAGCACGACTATATCTCCGGGCACCAGGTCCACGGTCGGGATCTCCGTCTCCTTGCCGCCGCGCAGCACCAGGGTGTTGGCCTGCACCATCTTCTGCAGCTCTTCCACGGCCTTGCCGGAGCGCGTCTCCTGCACGTAGGAGAGGACCACGCTCAGGAAGACCATTCCGCCCACCACGGCCGCGGAGCGGTCGTCGCCTATCCACAGCGAGATGAGGCCGATGACAAGCAGCTGCACCGCAAGCGGGTTCTTGAAGCGCTCGATTATCTCGAAGACGAAGAATTTCTTCTCTTTCCTGGAAAGCGCGTTGAAGCCCCAGCGCGCCCTGGCGGCCTCGGCCTGTTCGGGAGCGAGGCCGGACTGGGAAGAGCCCAGCTCCGCCAGCGCCTCGTCGGCCGGCCGCGAGCAGGCGCCCTGCAGGCGGCGGTCGTTGTCGGACAGGACCGAGGCCTGGGACTTTACGCCCTGTCTGACGCGGGAAGGGACCAGCTTTTCGAACGGCAGCCTCATTAATAGGATTATATTTCTTCGCCGCGAGGCCGGGCAATTCAAATTACGGACAAGATTCGCGGACGGACGCCCGCCCGGCTTCCCGATTTTATATAATCTATTTCCGCCATATGCCCGCGCGCCTCATTCGTAGCAAGCGCGGGGACCTTATGGAAGGGTTCAGCGAGCGTTCACGGCTCTAATGCCGCGAATAGCGAGCGGCGAAGGGAAACCCCGTTTCCCTTGCGTCGCACCCGGCCGACGAAGGCCGGGCGGTTGATCCGCCCCGCGCATGCGGGGTGCGACAGGTGGAGAGGTGTGTGAGCGGTTGAAACAGCAGGTCTCGAAAACCTGTAGGGGTAACACCCTCGAGGGTTCGAATCCCTCCCTCTCCGAAGATTTTTTCCTGCGGAAAATATCGGCGCGGTGTCCGTAGCGGCGCAGGACAGCGAAGTTCACTTCGAACCATTTTAAAGAAAGCCCCAATTGGGGCTTTCTTAATTTGGTGAGGAGAGGAGGTGACCCGTGACCGAATCTCGCCACCGCGCCCGCTCCGAATCCCTCCCCTTACTTCCCCCGCCTTTTTTTATACAATTCTAACAGCATGACGGCCAAAGCGAACATCCTCGTTGTTGACGACGAACCCCAGATCGCGGAGCTTATCTCCTACGCGCTGACCTCCAACGGCTACTCGGTCTCGGTGGCCGGTGACGGCGAGACGGCGGTGAAGCTGGCGGCCGAAGGCGACTTCGACCTGGCCATCATGGACATACAGATGCCGGGCATGGACGGCATCACCGCGCTGGGCGAGCTGAAGAAGCTGGACCCCGAGATAGAGGTCATCATCGCCACCGGCCACGGCACGATGGGCACGGCCATACAGAGCCTGCGCAAGGGCGCCTTCGACTACCTGCACAAGCCTTTCGACGTCAGGGAACTGCTGGGGATGGTGGAGCGGGCGTTGGAGAAGCGCAAGTTCAACGACATCACCCGGGCCATCTTCTCCACCGTGAAGCCGGAGGAGCAGCTGAGGATCATCGTGGATTCGGTCGCGCGCATACTCAAGGCGGAAGAATCGCTGCTCGTGCTGTCGGATAAGGGCGGCAAGCCGCGCATAGCGGTGTCCGAGGGCGTGGAGGACGGCGCGCCGAAGGAGCAGCGGCTGGCCATGTGCGCGCGCGCGCTGGAGCGCCTGGACGGCGCCTCCAAACCGGTCATCCTGGTCGAGAACCCCTCCGAGAACAAGGATTTCGCCGGTATCGACGGACTGCAAGGCCTGAAGTTCTCCCTCTTCCTGCCGCTCCTGGACGAAAGCGGCCCCACCGGGCTCATCAACATCAACCGCCTGGACAACGGGGCCCATTTCACCGAGGACGACCTGCAGCGCGCCAGGATATTCGGCTCGCTGGTGAACCTCGCGCTGCGCAATTCCAGCCTTTACCGCAGGCTGCGCGAGACGCAGGAGCAGCTGATACAGGCGGAGAAGATGTCAGCGCTGGGCCAGCTGGCCGGCGGCCTCGCGCATGAGATCAACAACCCGCTGTCCGGCATACTGGGCCTGACCCAGCTGGTACTTGAGAACACGCCTAAGGACAGCCAGAACTACGCCGACCTGAAGGACATCGAGAAGGCCGTGTTCCGCTGCAAGAAGATCATAGTGTCGCTGCTGTCCTTCTCGCGTCAGGAGAAGGAGCACCTGGAGCCTTGCAGCATCAACGAGATCATCGAGGAGACCCTGACCCTCTGCGCCCGCCAGATGGAACTGCAGCACATAAAGATAGAGCGCAGGCTGGCTCCCGGCCTGCCGCTGGTCAACGCCGATTTCCAGCAGCTGATGCAAGGCTCCAGG
>JAKAMO010000154.1 GCA_021812825.1 bacterium
TGGAGATGGGCGATGAAGAGGACGCCGGAGCGCGCAAGGCCGTACTGGTGATCTATCCGGCCCGCGCGGAGAAGGGCATACTGGTGGACCAGGGCGAGGACGAGGCCATACTGCCGCACGGGCGGCGCTTCCGCGTGATGGCCTCCCGTCCCGGCCCCGGCTACGACCTTTACCTGGTGCAGCTCTGCCCCTCCTCCTGCCTTAAGGCTGCAAGCCCGGAGGCCGCGGCCTTCTGGGAGAATTACCGTCCCTGACGCCGTTTTTTCTCTCCCGTCGCAAAAATGTTAAATTAAGGACATGTCCACCGGCACGGAAAAGCGGCCGGAAGAGGTAAGCGGCGCCCGTAGGCTGTTCGACCTGTTCCTGCTGGTCGCGGTGCTGAACGCGGCCATCTGGGTCCTGCTCACGCGCGGGCCGCAGCTGCTTTCCGCGGCCAGGCTGCTGCGCTCCGGCATTTTCCCCTGCGGTTCGCCCATTACTTATTCTATCGGCGGCATAGACCAGCGCTTCGGCCTAAGCGCGGAGGAGCTGGGTTCCGCGCTGGCCGAGGCCGCGGCCGTCTGGAACAGGGCCGCCGGGCGGGAGGTCTTCAGGGCCGGGCCTTCCGGCGCGGGGCTGGCCGTGAACATGGTCTATGACAAGCGCCAGGAAGCGCTGGACAGGCTGCGGGGCATGGGCCTTGAGACGGACCGCAGCATAGCCGCCTACAAGTCGCTCAAGGCCGCCTACGACGAGCTTTCGGCCGGGCTGGACCTGCGCCAGGCCTCCCTGGAGGCCAGGCTCTCCGGGTATCGGCGGGGCGAGGCGGAGTACAACGCCACCGTGGCCAGGTATAACCGGCGCGGCTTCGCCAGCCCGCAGCAGCGGCGCCGGCTGGACTCGGCCAGGGCGGAGCTGGAGAGCGATTTCGCCCTGATAAAGAGCGAGGAGGGGGCGGTCAACTCCGACATAGACACCCTCAACGCGATGGCCACGACTATCAACCAGCTGATCGTGGAGTTGAACCTCGACGTGGAGCAGTACAACCGCGAGGGCTCGGCAATGGGCGTTTACGAGGAGGGACATTACAGGGTGGACAAGGCCCTGCCCGCGATAGATATCTACAAATATTCTGACCATGACCAACTGGTGCGTCTTCTGGCGCACGAGCTGGGGCACGCCCTGGGGCTGGAGCACGTGCCTGGCAGGGAATCTCTGATGTCGCCGGTTAACTCCGGCTCCGGCCTGGTCCTTTACCCCGACGACCTGGCAGAGTTGGACAGGGCCTGCACCTCCCCGCTGCTGCGCAGCAGGCGTCAGGCCCCTCCGCTGCAGGCCCCGGCACGCCACGCGCCGGCGGAAGGGCCGGAGCGGCCGTCATGAGCGCCGTCGCTTCCTCCCGCTTCGTCCGGTGGATAATCATCTACAAGGCGGTGAAAGGTTTTTCCGAGCTGCTGTTCGCCGGTATGCTGGGCTACCTGCTCTGGTACGGCGCGGGGCCTTGGCTGGCCGGCACGCTGAAGGCCCTGCGGGACCACCTGGTGGGGGCCGGCAGCCTGCGGCTGGCCGACCTGCTGCTTTCGGGCGGGCTGCACCGCCACGCCAGGCTGGTCTTCTGGGCCCTGCTGGCCGACGGCTCGTTCAACCTGGCGGAGGGCTGGTGCCTGCTGCGCCGCTATTCCTGGGGGGAGTGGGTCGTGGTGCTCTCTTCGGGTATTTTCCTTCCGTTCGAGCTGGCCGCGCTGCTGAGGGGCGTGCACGCCGGGCGCGTCATCGTGACGCTCCTCAACCTGGCCGTGATAGCCGGGCTGGCCTGGCGCCTCCGCTCCAGGCCTAGGACAGGATTATAAGCTCCGCCGTGAAGGTGGTGCCCTGCGGCCCGGTGGTGAAGGAGACCTTCCCGTTCAGGTACTTCTCCGTCAGCAGCCGTATGCTGTAGGTCCCCAGCCCCCGCCCCGGGCCTTTGGTGGAAAAGGATTTCTGGAACACCTGGTAGCGCGCGTCGTCGGGCATCCTGCCGGGGTTGTGCACCGAGAAAGCCACTCCGGCCCCGGTCCTGCGGCAGGCGAGCGTGATCACGGCGCCCGGCCTCTCCGCCTCCAGCGCGTTCTTCAGCATGTTGAGCAGCACCCGCAGCAGCAGCGTCTTGTCGGTGGAGAAGCTGACGTCGTCGCTGGCCGGGTCCACTACGACCTTCTTCCTGCGCTGGGCCTCGTGCCCGGCGAACAGCATGGCCACGCCGCCCAGGAACTCCCGGGAGGAGATGACGGAGCTGTTCAGGGCCAGCGTGCCGTTCTCCGCGGCGAGCAGGTCCTTCTGCGACAGTATCTGCTCAATCAGCTTGTCCGAGGCGTCGGAGGCGGAACGCAAGTACTTGTCCGCCTTGGCCGGGTCCACCGGGTCTATCAGGTTTATCAGGCCCTTCACGGCGCCGGCGGTATTCAGGATGTCGTGGAAGAAGACGCGCTCCAGGGTCTCGTGGCGCTTCTCCGCGGTGATGTCGGCCAGCGACATCAGCAGCAGCCTCTCGCGCCTGAACTCGAACGGCTTGACGCAGACCCTCAGGTTCAGGTCCTCCCCGGCCTTGCGGGACATGATGCGGCATTCCAGCGTGGCGGTGCCGCCGCCGAGGGCTTCTTCGAGGGCCTTGGCGGCCCCGCAGCGCAGGCAGGCTTCCGTAGTGCCGCAGCCGTTCGGCGGGTCGGAGGCGTGGGCGCAGCCGGCGAGCTCGCCGGTCCGCTGTCCCAGCAGCCTTGTTATGCCGTTGACGGCCAGGAAGTCGCGGAAAGGCTTATTGGCGTGGATAGTCTGTCTCTGCCGGTTCAGTATCAGTACGAAATCCACTATACCGTCCAGCACGGCCGGCAGCGGCGAGCCGGAGATGAGCTCCCGCTGGCGCCGGAGCGCGGCCTGCGACGCCCGCTCCGCCGGAAGAAAACAAGTAGCTGCCGCGTTATCGCCCATCGTCCCCCCTGACCGAAGGCCGGATGGAAGGACGGCGCGTCGCCCGCCCTGCCCCCCGGATAACCCTGCCGCTATTATACGAAATCCGCGCCGCCGCTTGTCCCGCCGGCCGCGTTAAAAGGTAGAATCTAAGCGTGGAACTGTCAGGCGACCAACGGGAAGCGCTGGCCGGGCTGCTGGGCTGGTACGGGAGCCCGGACCGGCCGCCCTTCATCACGCTGGGCGGCTACGCCGGCACCGGCAAGACCACGCTGATCGCCGTGCTCCGTAACGAGCTCGCCAAGCTCAACAAGGCCGCGCGGGTCTCGTTCTGCAGCTATACCGGCAAGGCGGCCCAGAACCTCAAGAACAAGCTGAAAGAAAGCGGCGCGCTTTTCGTCCGGGACTCCGTCGGCACCATACACGGCCTGATCTACACGCCGCGCGAGAACGGGGAAGGCCAGATAACGGGCTGGGACCGCAAGGAGGAGCTGGAGCGGGACCTCGTCATAGTGGACGAGGCCTCGATGGTGGACGGGCTCATCTGGCAGGACCTGCTTTCCTATAACATTCCCATAATAGCCGTAGGCGACCACGGCCAGCTGCCGCCAATAGCCGGCGCTTTCAACCTGATGCAGCGGCCGCAGCTGCTGCTGACCGAGATCCACCGGCAGGCGGCAGGCAACCCCATCATCGAGGTTTCGCGGCACGCGCGCACCACCGGGCTGGTGCCGCCGGAACGCTTCGGCCCCGGCGTGGTGAAATATCTCAAGGACGACTGCGACGCGGCCGAGCGCTCCGGCGAGCTGCTGGAGGGCTGGAGCCCGGAGACGCTGATCTTGTGCGGCTACAACACCACCCGCAACAGGA
Source organism: bacterium (assembly GCA_021812825.1). Next base: position 3,793 of record JAKAMO010000154.1, read on the forward strand.
TAAACCAGTTCATCCGCGCCAATCGCGGCTTCGAGACGCCCGAGCCTTCCTCGGGAGACCGGGTCATCTGCCTGCGCAACAACCACAAGAAAGGCATCTACAACGGCATGCTCGGCGCCATTATCCACATCGCCAAGTACCGCCCGGACTGGTACCACGCCGAGATACGGCTGGACGACCGCGAGAAACCCTACGAGGGGCTGATCTACGGGCCGCAGTTCGGGGCGAAGACGGGCGTCAATTTTACGAAGGACAGGAAGCTCGCGATGACGGGGGACCTGTTCGATTTCGGCTACGCTCTGACCGTGCACAAGGCGCAGGGCAGCCAGGCCCGCCGCGTGGTGATGTTCGAGGAGCGCTTCCCTAAGATGGACGACGACATGTGGCGGCGCTGGCTCTACACCGGCGTCACGCGCGCCGAAGAGGAGCTTTACCTGTTCGGCTGAGCGGGGAGGACGACATGAGGACGCTGATAATATTCTCTCTTTGCGGCTGGCTGGCCGGCCCCGCGGCGGCGGCGGGCAAGGGGCCTGCTGAACCGGCGGTAGGGCAGAAGGCGCCGGAGTTCAGCGCGGTGACGCTCGACGGCCGCAGTGTGGACCTGGCGAAGCTCAAAGGCAAGGTGCTGCTGATAAATTTCTTCGCCACCTGGTGCCCGCCCTGCATGGCGGAGATGCCGCGGCTGGAGAAGGAGATCTGGCGGCGCTACAGGGCGGACAAGCGCTTCGTGCTGCTGGCCGTGGGCCGCGAGCACGGCGCGGCCGAGCTGAAGAAGTTCCTGGCCGAGAAGCATTTCACCCTGCCGATGGCCCCGGACCCGAAGCGCGGCATCTATTCCAAGTTCGCCGCTTCCGGCATACCGCGCAACTACCTGATAGACGGCGGCGGCCGCATAGTGTTCAAGTCGCTGGGCTACGAGGAGAAGGACTTCGCCTCCCTGAAAGCGGCGCTGGAGAAAGCCCTGCCCGCGCCGAAGGCTGACTCCGCCCATGCGGGGAATTAAGATAGTCCGCTTCGACCCGCAGGCATCTGCCGTTCAGGATCTGCTCTCTGCCGCTCTCCGGCATACCGGGCTGAAGCCCGGGCTTGACAAAACAACTAATTAGTAGTATGCTATGGGTATGGAAAGCAGGCATACCTATTCTCCCGCGGAAGAGCTTGACCTGAAGATGGTCATAGCCCTGCTGCGCACAGTGAAGGCCCTGGAGGCCGGGCTGGCGCCTTGCTTCGCCGGCTGGGGCGTAACGTCCGCCCAGTTCGGGGTGCTGGAGTTCCTCTACCACAAGGGGCCTGCGCGTATAAGCGCGATCATCGAGAAGACCCTTTCGTCCGGGGGCAACATGACCGTCGTGGTGCGCAACCTCGAGAGGGCGGGCCTGGTGCGCCGCCGCCGTGACGACAAGGACGGCCGCGCGGCCCTGGTGGAGCTGACCCCCAGGGGGGAGAAGCTCATGTCCTCCCTGTTCCCGGAGCATCTCGGAGTGCTGCGGCGGTTCTTTTCCCGGCTGGGGGAGGGCGACAAGCATGCGGTCATCGGTTCCCTGAAGGCGCTGGGCGGCCGGTGATCCCTTTTTTGGCCTGATATTACTAATTAGTTTCATATGCGGAATATCCGTCCCGCGGAAGTGATTACAAGGAAACGCATGATATGTAGAATGT
>JAKAMO010000155.1 GCA_021812825.1 bacterium
CGGGGCGGGCGAGCCCGGCAGGGCCTGCAGCCTGCCCTTGCCCTCTCCCACCGGCTGCACTATGATCTAGCGTATCCCCTCGGGAAAAGCGAGGAACCCGGTGTCCATGTTGTAGTAGATCCGGAAAGGCGTCTCCTTGACCTGCGGCTCGTAGGCCTTGCCCAGGTTCAGCTTCTGCTGGTCCCAGCCGGGATTGTAGACGAGCTTTCCGCGCACGTCCACCTCGTTGTCCTTCACCGGGAGCGAGAAATGTATCTTGTACAGGCCCATAGTGTCGCTGATGCCGGGCGCGAAGGAAAGGTTTATAGCCGAATTCGCGTTCTCTTCCAGCGGCAGCTCCCCGCCCACGCCTCCGCCCTCGCCGCCGGCCTTGTTGCCGGTGTCGGGCATGACCTTCACGGTCACGCCTTCGATGGGATTGCCCTGGTAATCCGTCACCACGCCCTGTATGTTGCCCTCCAGGAACAGCCCCATCTTCGTGGTGGAGAAGAACAGGAACTCTCGCTTGCCGGTGACCTTCTTGGTGAGCGACAGGTCGCCTACGCGCTGGTCCGAGAAATCCACCACGTTGAGCCGCTTGAGGCCGCCCATGCAGCCCGTCAGGGGGGCCGCCAGCAGAGCGAGCGCGAGTATCTTGATAGCGTGTCTGTTCATATAAGACTTTCCTGCTCAGGGGCCGGGCTCGGCCGGGGCGTCTCCGGCGGGGGCGGGCGTCTCCGGGGCCTGCGCCTCCGGCGCGGCCGGCGCTCCGCCCTCCGGCGGAGGCGGCGCCTTCTCCGCGGCGGCGGGGGCGGCCTTGCCCTTCTCTCCCGGGGGACCGGTGGGGTCGGGGTAGGGGTTGTTCTTGATGAAGAAGACCACCCTGCGGTTCTTCTTGCGGTCGGCTTCCGTGTCGTTGGGCACTATGGGGTGGTATTCACCGTACCCCACGGCCGCCAGGTGCTTGGGCGGGAAATTATCGGCGAGCAGGGATTTCACCACGCTGGTGGCGCGGGCCGTGGACAACTCCCAGTTGGAATCGTACTGTTTGGTCCTGATCGGGATGTTGTCGGTGTGGCCTTCCACCACGATATCGTGCTTCTCGGCCAGCTTGAAGAGTATAGGGCTCAGCTTGGCCATCTGCTCGGTCATCTGCGGGGTCAGCTCGGCGCTGCCGCTCTGGAAGAAGGCCACCTGGCTCTGCTCCTCCAGCGTGATGCGCATGCCTTCCTTGTCCATCTGCACCTGGCCCACCATCTTGCCCTGGTCTATCATGTCCTGCACTTCCTGCTGGGCCTTCTGCATGTCCTTGTTCAAGGCGGCGGACAGGGCGTACAGGATGACGAAGAAGCAGACCAGCTCCGTCATCAGGTCGGCGTAGTTGACCATCCACGGCGGGGCCGGGTGGCCTATAGGGGCCACCCTGGAATCGTCCTCGGGGATCATCCCCTTAACTTTGACGGCCATAAGTTAAGCGGCGGCTTCCTTCTTCACCGCCTTGCGCTTCTCGGGCTCAAGGTAGGCCTTCAGGTTGGCCTCCACCACGCTGGGCGTAGCGCCGCTCTGCAGCAGCAGCACCCCGCGGATGATGATCTCCTTTACGAACAGCTCCTCCTCGGAACGGTGCTTGAGCTTGCCGGCCATAGGCAGGAAAAGCCAGTAGCCCGAGCCCAGGCCGAAGAACGCGGCCGCCAGCGCCAGGGCCATGCGGCGCGGCACCTGGGCCACGTCGTCGATGGAGGAGAGCATCAGGATCATGCCGAGCACGGTGCCGATGATGCCGAACGCCGGGGCGTAGGTGCCCAGCGCGTTGAAGATCTCGCGGCCCGCCTTGTGGCGCTCGCGGATGAAGTCCAGCTCGGTCTCGAGCATGTTCCGGATGAACTCGTGGTCGGCGCCGTCGATCACCAGCTGCACGCCGCGCTTCAGGAAATCGTTGTCGATGGCCTTGGCGTCGGCCTCCAGCGCCAGGAAGCCCTCGCGCTTGGCCTTCTGCGAGAGGGAGACGAAGGTGGAGACCAGCTTGGAGGTGTCCTCGCCCTTGGAAGCCATGACCTTCTTGAGGACCTTGCCGACGCTTATCACCGAGGAGAGCGGGAAGTTGACCAGCAGCGCGCAGAAAGTGCCGCCCATGACGATCAGGAAGGCCTCCACGTTCAGGAACGGCTTGAAGCCCGCCATGCCCTCGCCCAGGTAGACCGAGACCACGACGAAGCCGAAAAAGACCACTATGCCGGTCAGCGTTGCTATGTCCATAAGCCGATGAGTCCCTTATTTCTTCTCGTAGCCTTCGAGCGGGTTGACGCATTTCCGCTCGGAATAGACCTTCTTCTTGTACTCCACGACCAGCGCTATCACCTCGTCGACTGGGTTCTTCACCAGGAACCGGTTGCCGGTGGCCAGGTTGATCACGGTGTCCGGGGCGGATTCCACGCTCTCTATGAGCTCGGCGTTGACCACCACCGTGGCGCCGTTGAGTTTCTGCAGCTTGATCATCGTAGTAATTATACTTTAATTGAAATACGGGACAAGGCGGCGGAAACGCGCGTTCCCCCGCCCTGCCGCCGCCCCGCGGGGTATTACTGAGGCTTCTCCTCTTTCTTGCCCTTCAGCGCCCACTTAAGCCTGGAAGCCACGGAGGCCTCCATGTCCTTGTAGCGCCGCACCTCGGCGGAAAGCTCTTCCATGCGGGCGGAGAGGTCGGCCGCCTGGGCGTCGGCCGCGGCCTGTATGGCGGCGGCGTTGGAGCTCTCGTTCTCCAGCTGGACGGCGGCCTCCTGGGCCGCGAGCTCCATCTGCTGGACCTTCTGCTTGAGGAAAAGCACCTCGGACTCGAAACGGGCGCGGTTCTCGCTCTCTATGCGCAGGCTCTCGGCCTGGGCCTTGAGGTCCTCGGCGGCCTTGGCGGCCCCGGAGGAGGCGGAGGCGGAAAGCTCGGCCAGCCTCGCCTCCATGGTGGAAAATTTCTCGCGCAGCGCGGCCAGCTCGGCGGAGGTCTTCTGGCGCTCCTCCTCGGCCTCGCGGGCGGTCCGCTGGGCGTTCTCTTCCCTTACCACTGCCTCGGCGCGGCGGGCCTCGGCCTTCTCGGCCTGCTCGTCGCGGCGCTTGGCCTCGGCTTCGGCGCGGGCGAGGCGCTCCTCGAAATCCTTGCTGCGGGCCGACATGGTCTTCTCGAAGACCGCGGCTTCGGCGGCCAGGCGGCGATTCTCTGCCTCCAGGCGGACGATCGCGTCGGCGGAGGAGGAGGCGGAGGCGCGGGCCTCGTGCAGCTCGGAGGCGTGCGAGGCCTCCAGCTGCTTCCTGACCGCGGACTTCTCCTCTTCCAGCGCGGACTCGTACTGCATCCTGAGCTGGGACACCCGCGAATCGAACTCGGCCTGGCGCTCGGCGGCCAGGCGCGCGAGCTCGCCCTGGTGCTCGCCGGAGATCTTGGCCACGGCGGCCTGATGGGCCGCGGCTGCCCTGGCGGCCTCCTCGCGGCGGGCGGCTTCCAGGCGGGACACCTCGGCCTGGTGGGCCGCGGCCGCCTGCGCCAGCTCCTGCTGGTGCACGGCGGACAGGCGGGCCTGCTCCTCCTGGTGCAGTCGGGCGGCCTCGGCCATCTCTTCGGAATGCTTGGCGCCCATCTCGACGGCGTAGCCGTTCTTGATCCTGTTTATCTCGGACTTCGCGGCCGCGGCCTGCGAGTCGAGCTCCTGCTGGTGGGCGGCCTTGATGCCGTCAAGCTCGGCCTTGAGCTTGCGCATCTCCTCCACCTGGCCGGCCATGGTCTGGGCGAGCTGCATCTTCTCCATCTTCAGCTGGCCGCGCTCCTTCTCGAGCACGGCGTTGATGGCCTGCACGCGGGAGACGAAGCCCTTAAGCTTCATCAGCTCCGATATCGCGCGGACCTTCTCGCCGGACACGTCGGCAATGATCTTTTCCTTCTCCTGCAGCTGGGCCTCGAAGCGCTCGGCCTCCTTGCGCAGGGCGTCGTTCATCTCGGAATTCTTGCGGTCGGCTATGGAGCCGAGGTCGGCCTGCAGGCGCCCTATCTCGCCCTGCAGCTTCTCGATCTCGGCGGAATGCTTCTCGGAGGAGTGCCTGGCCTCCATGCGGGCGGTCTCCTCGCGGGCCTTCAGCGAGGCGTTCTCGGACTTCACCTCGGCGATCTCCCGTTCCTTCTCGGGGATCATCTTGATATAGGATTCTATGGACGCCTTCTCGCGGTCGGCGCGGGCCGCCTCGTCGCGCAGCTTGGCCAGCTCGCGCTCCGACATGGTCTTCTCCATGGAACGCTCCATGGACACCTTGCGGTACTCGTCCTCCAGGTCGCGCAGCTTCTCGGCCGCGGACTTGAGCGAGCGTATCGTCTCTTCGCGGGAGATGATCTCCTTCTGCCACTGGGCCTTCTCGTCCAGCCAGCGGCGCTCCATCTCCTGCAGGCGGTAGATGAAATGGCTCTCTACGTCCTTGCCCTGGACCTCGCGCTCGGCCATCTGGTTCTTGAGCGTGGTCATCCAGGTCTCGCGCTCCTGCGCGAGGCGGGTCTCCAGCTCCTTGATCTTGCTCTTGAGGGTGAGGCGCTCCTCCTCGACCTCGTGGTCGCGGCGGTCGCGGCGCATCTTCTCCTGGATGTCCTTCAGCGAGGACTCCACGCGGGAGGAAAGGGCCTCGTCCTGCTGGTTCTTCAGCGTGGCGAGCAGGGCCTTCTCCTTCTCCTGCGAGAGGAGCTTCTCCATGTCGTTGATCTTCTTCTCCAGCCTGTCCTTCTCCTCCTGCAGGCGGCGCGCCTCGGCGTCGTCCTTCTGCGGGGCGGCGGCCTGCTGCGGCGCGGGCTGCGCGGCGAAGCCGCCGGGGGCCATGGGCTGGAAGGCGGCCGGCGCGGCTCCGGGGAAAGAGGGCAGGGACGGCATGGAAGGCAGGCCGGGCTTTCCTCCGGGAGGCGGCGGCAGGCCGGGCTTCATCGCTCCCGGGGGGAGCGGCGGCATGCCAGGCGGCTTCGGCAGTTTGTTGTCCTTGTCGTCCATATTGAACATCGCGCCTAAAGCTGGTATCACGTAAATATTCTAAAAAAACCCCGTTTCGCTTTGGTTACAGACTTATTAACAACTTAAAACGGCTCTTCCTAGTTTAGCGTGGGCAATCGCGGTTTGTCTCCCGGGCGCCACGGGGACCGGAACGCAAAACGCGCTCGTCCACACCGTGGCCTCGCTCATCATTCGGGCTCGGCGCTGTGCAAGCCTCGCCCTCACGAAGGTTTTGCTAACCCGGTCCCCGCGTCGCCCTTAGGCGGCCACCCACGCGATTACCGGAAGAACCAAGCTATATATCTGTCCCTCATTATAAACTTGTCCCCTTTTGCGGCCGGGGGATGGCTCCCGAGGGCCTTCG
>JAKAMO010000034.1 GCA_021812825.1 bacterium
GGTACCGGCTTCTATCCCTCCCGCGCCGACGCCGTCCTCAAGGTCTACGACCCCGCCGGCGCCGAGCTGCTCTCTCTTTCCAGCCAGGCCAACGCGGTGGAGTCCACCGCGGCCGCCTCGGCGGCCGAGGCGCTGGCCTCCGCCGCGGACATGCTGGCGCAGGAGGCGGCCGTCCGCACGGCGCGCCTGAACGACAAGCCCGCGCCCGTGACGATCAAGGTCGTCGGCGTCGGGAGCCTCGACAGGCTGGAGCGGCTCAGGGACCAGCTGCAGGGACCCGAGCTTTCCGGCCTGCGCGTGGAGAGCTTTTCCGACGGCAGCGCCGTCCTTTCGGCGGTGCCGGCCAGGAGCGACCTGCACGAGATGGCCAGCGCGCTGCTCCGCACCGACGCGATGGGCCTCGAGCTGGAAGGGGTGGGGCCCGGGCAGGTACTCTTCTCCATTCCCAACTGACGCATGAGGTTCAGGAACGCCGCCCTGCTTCTGTCCGCCGCCCTGCTGGCCGCCTGCGCCGGCGGCGGAGGATATCTGGTGTCCCCTTCGCTCAGGGAGGCGGCCGACCTGCGCGTGGCGGTGCTGCCGTTCGACAATCAGACCACGGACGTCAACGCCGACGAGATACTGCGCAAGCTGGCCGAAGAAGGATTCTCGAAACGCGGTTACGCCCCGCTGGCCGGGGAGGACGTGGACGCTAAGCTCTCATCGCTCGGCATCTCCGAAGGCGGGCAGCTGCCGGCGGTTAAGCCGGAAGAACTGGGCAAAGCGCTGGGGACCGACCTGCTCTGCTACGGGGACGTGGAGGATTTTACGTTCCAGAACCTGGGGTTCGTGGTGCGCAAGAACGTCAAGCTGCACCTGAAGCTAGTGTCGGCCTCCACCGGGGAGACGCTTTATGAGGGCACAGGCTCCGGCAAGGACGTAAAGGTCTATCTGGACAAGGAGCAGGCCAAGGCGGCCTTCGTTGAACAGCTGGCCGTGAAGCTGGTGCAGAACATTTTCAAGACCCCGCTGAAACGCGAGGCAGAGACGGCGGCGTGGAACGCGCTGGACCGCCTGCCCCGCCGGTAGGGAGACAAGGAGGAATACTATGAGGAAACTAATGCTGCTCGCCGCCGCGGCCGTGCTGGCCGGCGCCTGCGCGCCTTCCAAGACGGTGAAGACCCAGCAGGCGCTGAGCGTCAACGAGACCAAGAAGGTCAAGTCCGACTTCACCGGGCCCAAGCGCCGCATCGGCGTGGTGGAGTTCGAGAACAAGTCCGCCTACGGGCAGGGCCGCCTCGGCGGCGCCGCTTCGGACATACTTATAACCGAGCTGGTCAAGTCCGGCAAGTTCATCGTGGTGGAGCGCGACAAGCTCAACAAGATCATGGAGGAGCAGAAGCTCCAGTCCCAGGGAATGACCGACCCGCAGACGGCGGCCAAGGTGGGCCAGATACTAGGCCTCGAGGCCATAGTGGTCGGCTCGGTGTCGCAGTTCGGCGTGAAGAAGGAAGGGTCCGACTACCTGCTGACGCAGTCCAAGCGCCAGGTGGCCGACGTGACCGTGGACATACGCCTGATAGACGTGCAGAGCGGCCAGGTGATACTGGCCGATTCCGGCAAGGGCATGGCCAAGAGCACCAAGGCGTCCTTCCTCGGCATGGGGACCAAGGGCGGCTACGACGAGACCCTAGAGGGAGAGGCGCTGCGCGCCGCGGTGGTGCAGTTCGTCACGAACATCGCCAGCCAGCTAAACAAGAAGCCCTGGTCCTGCATGATAGCGGACGCCTCCGGCGACGAGATGTACCTCAACGCCGGCCAGGATTCCGGGGTGGAAGAGGGGCTGGACCTCGACTGCTACCACCAGGGCGCGGAGATACGCGACCCGCGCTCCAACCTGGTCATAGGCCACAGGGAGCAGTACATAGGCCGCGCCGAGGTGGACCGCTACTGCGGCGACTCCGGCGACTGCTCGATCGCGAAGCTGACCAAGGCCGCCGGGCCTTCCCCGAAGGCCGGCGACATCTGCCGCCTGGCGAAATAGCGGTTCCCGGACCGCCCCGTCAGGCGATCGCTGAAAAGTCCTATCAGTCTTTGGCCTATCGCATCTCAACCCAAAACAAAGCCCCGCATAATGCGGGGCTTTGTTTTTAGAACCTTGCTTTCACTCCTCCCAGGGTCTGGGAATAGTACATGGTAATGCGACCGCCGTCACCGCCAAGCCTCATTTTCTGGTAATTATATTCTATAAACAAGGCCAGGTTTTTATGAACGGCCGCATCTATTCCGAGACCGCTTTTAAAGCACGGGCCCTTATTTTTCCAGCTTTCTTTGACAGTATTGAACAGCACTCCGTCTTCCCATTCTCTCACGGAATAACTTTCCGAAAGGAAAGCCCTTCCTATGCCGCCAAAAACATAAGGCGAGAAAGAAATCTTTTTCAGGATAATCGGAACTCTGACCTTCAAATTCGCGGAATAGTTGGAAATACCCACCTCGTCACTCCACTGATATTTCTCGTGGTAAAGGCCGACCATATACTCTCCGCTCTCGCTTTTTCCGAAGCTATTAGCTTCGGAATATTCTCCCTGAACTTCCACGTATTTATTCAGAGAATAGCCGGCTCTCAGCACTAATGCAGAGCTGTTATGAAGTTCGGATTTGCCGTTTTGAACGATTCCGAACCCATAAGCATTTCCGAATCCGAGCAGGATGCTTAGTTTTGAATCCTTTTCAGCCGCCACGGTTTCCTTGTGTGCTTCGTCGGGAAGATGGGCGTTTTTAAGGAAGTCATGGAACTCAGCGTCGCTTAACGTCTGCAAAGGAGTCTCCTGCCCGTTCCCCTTGAGGGTGAAGACCAGAGGGAGTGCGAACATCAGTATAACTACCCGTAGCTTATTCATGATTGCTCATAAAAATCAGGACTGCCGTGAGGACAACGTATAACAAACTCCCTCCCGGGGCTTTAAACCGGCGAGGGAGTTCGTTCTGTGTGCTGAATTGCCAGGATCAGGTCTATTTGCCGAATTTCCAGCCAAGCATGATCGTGGCGTTCGCGCTCTGGTTGTTCTTGATGTCCCACTTGATGCCAAGCGTATCGGTTATTGTTTTCTTGGCTACAATGTTTTGCCAGCGAACTCCAAGCCCGGCTACGATAGAATCGGTGAGATTCCCTTCAACACCGGCTCCTAAGGTTAAGGCGGCGCCTGAAATGCTGGTATCGTAATTGTCGCGCCATTCCGTGGTAAGAGTATCGCTCCAGACTCCGCTGTTGATCGGCTTGGTTTTCGCGGAAATGTCCGTTTTGCCATATCCCGCGCCGGCTAAGAGATAAGGATAAAATCTTTTTTCCGGGGTCAATATGCAGCGCACGACCGCCTGCATGGTCACAGCCGAAGCGCTGTTCTGTATTTTGGCCGCGTGGGACAAAATTTCATGATCCTGGCCCTTGAAAGATGAACTGGCAAATTCCGCGCCGATTCCCCAGGCAGGGGAAAATTGATAGATATACTGTCCGCCTATGGCCAGACCGCTTTTTACGGCGGTTTCATTTTTTCCGCCGAGGTCGGTCATGTCCGTTTTGGTAATCGGAATCGCGGCTCCGGCATTGATGTTAATGAACTGCTGTCCTTTTTTTACCTCAGCGCGTCCTATATTTGCACAACTAATTATTGCGATTCCCATAAGAACCGAAGTAATGCTCTTTTTCATTTTGTTCCTCTCCTGCTATTTGTTCGGCGCTTCTTGTCTTCTCGGTCGGTTTCTATTCCGAACCTAGTTCGTTATTGTCTTATTCAGCGCGTTTTTGAATTCCGCAATTCGCTTATCCGCTGCTTCCTGCCCGCCGCTTCCTAAATTGCCGGAGAGAGTGATATTGATGTTGAGTGTTTTATTGTCTTCACCGACAGTTATGTTGATGGTAGCGCTGCTGTATTTCCCCAACAGAAGTCCGGAACCCATTGAAGACTGTGAGGCGAAACTGACATTCCTGAATTGCCTGTTAAGCCCGGAAACGCGGTATCCTAAGGATTTTGCGGTTTTTGAAAGGACATCAAAGATATCGGTCCTGGGGGCTGGAAGTACAATCGTGTCCGCGCCCTGGAAAGTCTTGGTGCTGCTAAAGTGTCCGGGTGCTAGCAAGCAGCCGCACAGCCCAGCCATCGCCATTATTAAAGCGCCCATCGTTAATTTCTTCATTTTTCCTCCCGTGCTTGTCCGATTCCTAACTACAGGGTTTTATACTAATAACTACAACTATAAGTCAATAATAATATTGACCTGCAAATTATGTCCGCCGCCAACTCTTCTCTTCTACAATTACTTGCTGCCGGGACGGCAATAAAAGGCGGAGGTTCTGATGCGCAAGGACATACATTCAATCGTGGGGAACCGGATACGGGAAGAACGCCAAAGGGCCGGACTTACCATGGAAAAACTTGCCGAGCTGGCAGGGATCAGCACGAGTTTTGTCGCCTATATTGAGACCAAGGGGAAAAAGGCCAGCTTGGAAACCATCGAGAAGATCTCCAATGCGCTAAGGCTCCCGGTGGCGGATCTCTTCCGGACAATGCCTGCGCCAGAGAAAGATTACATTTATAACGCCGCCCAAAGCTTCGCCCAACTGATCAGGGACAAAAGCCAGGATGAGATCCGCGCCGCCCTGGATGTGGCAAAAACGACTTTAAACAGCATCTCGGGCGCGAAGGGAAAGCGGAAGTAACGCCGCTTATACAATTCCTGAAAAACTGTCTTTGTCATCCCGGCAAGTCGTCTTGCCGGGCGGACCGCTTTGTATGCGGCAACTGGAGGAGGGAAGGCTTTTGCGGAAACTCCATGCCGGACTGCCGCCGGAATGTCTGCGGTGGCATGGAGTGGATACGTCGGGCTAGTCTTGAATGCAAATCTCGAAGCAAGCATTTGCGGATTCAAAAAATAGTGTTATAATATCCCGCGATATGAAAACACTTGTTTGGGTTGCGATATTTATTTCGACACATATAGTATTCGCGGGGGCGCAGCCGAATATCGATAGTTCGACGGTGCCGGCGACCCGCCAGGGGCTTTCCACCTCGGTCCAGGGTGTGGATGAAACAGGATATATTTCCGCGTCAGAATTCGAGCAGATCCTAAATGACGCCGAGAATACATTTAAGAAGGCAAAACCTGGCGGCGGGAATAAGTTTATAGATATCACGGTCGGGATGATTTCAAAAAAAGTCCGTGAGAATATAAAATTCAGTGATTATGTCCGGACCCATCCTGATCAGGCTATAAGGATCCTTGATAAAGAAATCGAGTTGAACGGGAATAACATAGACGCGCGCAATTGGAGGGCGACGGCTTATCGGGAAAAATGCGCGGGGTTTAATGCGAAATGGGGCGTGAATCCCGAAAAGAAAGTGTTTTGTGAGAATGCGCTGAAAGACTTCGGTAAAGTCGCCGAACTGTCCACAAAAGATACGATGGGGCCCGGCTACACTCCTTTAAAATCGGAGGCGTACCGGCAGCAGGGTATGCTTTACGAGAAGATGGGAGAACAGGAGAAAGCATTGACAGCATATGCAACAGGGTTGCAATTTGTGAAACCCGGGTTCGGGAACTTCCTGTATCACAATAGATCTTCGTTGTTGATTGAAATGGGGAAATATGAGGAAGCCGTAACGGATCTTAAATCTTTTCTAAACGCCCATGTCGAAAAATATAGCAAGAAGGTGCTTGCTTTTTCTCCATGCAAGCATCTTTTTGAGAAAGGATATTTCGTGGACGGCTGTCCCGATAAGGAAATACTGCAAAAGAATGATTATCACTCATACAATAAATTGGTGTCGGAAGAAATGAGGAAGCACGACGAGGAAATGAAGAAGCAGCGGGAGGGAAAATGAAACTACTAAAGTCTGGCCTTATATTCGCCGTCTGCATGGGCGGTTTGACGTTGCTTCACTCTGAGTGCATAGATGAAACCACCACTACGACCTATGGAGAGGAGATGGGGTATACGGTATGTGATACATACCATGATGGGAATTGCATTGATTTCCATTGTGTCCTGAACGATTATTCAGACGATAGCGTGATTTGTCATCGGTCAGCAGATATAAAGGAATGTAAAAATTGGGACGTAGATACGACGAATTCTGATCCCAGGCCGACTGAAGAGGTGTGCTGTAAATTTGATATTACGGATGCGTCATGCGAAGATACATGTACAACCCGTACAGTAGGGTATAAGAAAGTTCATCGTGAATGTACGTCTCTGGTTTATAATTAACAAGATATAAAAGCATATCTGTTAACAAAAAGGGCCGGCTGCCTGATGTTCAAGGCAACTGGCCCTTTCTGTTTGGGCCATCCCAAAGAAATTCCCCGATCTTCGTCTTTCCGCGCGCGCTAATTCGATGTAAATACTTTTTCTTCCCGACACGCCCTTGACGGGTTCGCCTGCTAGGATATCCGTGGGTAAAGGGGGGACTGATGCTGGCGAAAATACTCACGCTCGGGATAAAGGGGATAGACGGCTTTCCGGTGCTGGCGGAGGTTTACGTGGCCAGCGGGCTGCCGGCGTTCTCGATAGTCGGCCTGGCCGATACCGAAGTTAAGGAATCCAAGGACAGGGTGGTGGCCGCCATCCGCAATTCCGGCTTCGACTTTCCTGCCAAGCGCATAACCATCAACCTCTCTCCTGCCGAGGTCCGCAAATGCGGCACGCATTTCGATCTGCCCATAGCGTTGGGAGTATTGGCGGCCTGCGGCAAGCTGAAAGAAGCGGAAGAGAGGCTGAAGAGCACCTTTTTCGTCGGTGAGCTGGCGCTCGACGGAGAAATACGGTCCGCGGCCGGGCTGCTGCCGATGCTGCTCTCTCTTTCCAGGGCCAAGGGCGCCTCCGCCGTGGTGCCCTCGGACAACCGCGCCGAGGCGGGGGTATCCGGGGTGAGGGCTTTTTACGCTCCGGACCTGCGGGCTCTCGTGGCCGCGCTGAACTCGGGCGAGGGCCTGAGGTCCTGCGCCGGGGAGGATGGAGGGGCGGAGGAGCCGCCTGCCGAGCGCGGGGACTTTTCCGAGGTGCGGGGGCAGGCTTTCGCTAAACGTGCGCTGGAGATAGCCGCCGCGGGCGGTCATAACGTGCTTATGATGGGGCCTCCAGGGGCCGGCAAGTCCATGCTGGCCAGAAGGTTCTCCGGCATAATGCCGCCGATAACGAACGAGGAGGCCCTGGAGGTCACGAAGATATACTCGGTCTGCGGGCTGACGCGGGGAAGGCGGCTTATCCCGGCAAGGCCTTTCCGCGACCCGCACCACACCATCAGCGACATAGCGCTGATAGGCGGAGGCTCGCGGCCGCGCCCGGGAGAGGTCTCGATGGCGCATAACGGCGTGCTGTTCCTGGACGAGCTCGCGGAGTTCTCGCGTTCCAGCCTGGAGGTGCTGCGTGAGCCGCTGGAGTCATTCCAGGTGACCGTCTCCAGGGCCAGGGAGAGCGCCCGCTTCCCGGCGAGATTCACGCTGATAGCGGCCAGCAATCCATGTCCTTGCGGCTTTCTGGGTCACCCGGACAGGGAGTGCCGCTGCTCTCCGCTTCAGGTACAGCGTTACCGCGGCAAGATCTCCGGTCCGTTGCTGGACCGGATAGATCTGAACATACAGCTCTCCCCGGTGCGCTATTCCCACTGGGCGCGGCCAGGGGAAGGGGAGCCGTCATCGGTAATACGCGAGCGGGTAGTGGCGGCCAGGAAAATACAGTCCTCCCGCTTTGCCGGCAGCAGGACCACCGCCAACGCGTTCATGAGCGCGGCCCAGATAAGGAGGTTCTGCCGGCTGCCGCCCGGAGGGGACGAGGTGCTGGAGACCGCGATGAACAGGCTGGGGCTTTCGGCCCGCAGCCTGGACAAGATACTCAAGGTGTCGCGCACCATGGCGGACCTGGAAGGCGAGGCGGATATACGCAGGGAGCATCTGGTGGAGGCCATGCAGTACAGGAGCTTCGACAGGGCTCAGGCGCAGGACTGAAAAGACCGCGCCCAGCGCTAAAATATTCGCCCGGGGCTCGTATTTTTTGACATAATAAGTTATATTCAATATCTGCGCACAGGCGGGAAGCCCGCCGGCCGGGAATCGTGATTCCTGCCCGGCAGCGGGCCTTATACGGAGGCGGTAGATGAAAAGAACAGCGTTATTTTTCCTGATTTTCGCGGCTCCTGCCGCGCTCTTCTCCCAGCAGACGAAGCTGACCGAGGTTAAGCTCGACGAGCCTGAGAAAGCCGCCACGGATACCGTTAAGGCCGCAGCCGATGATAAGGTGACCGTTATTGAGCCAGTGGTGCAGCCCGCCAAGACGAAAGCGAAGCCCGCGGCCAAAGCGCCAGCCTCTGCAACCACGAAGGCCGGCGACGCCAAGTCCCAGGCCGCCGCGGACTACGCGGCCAAATATCTGCATGTCAGCCCGGACAGCCCTGTGGTGGGCCGCAAGGAGAGCGCCGCCCCCCAGTCCAAGGCCGCCAGTCCCCAGTCCAAAGCCGCCGCCGACTACGCGGCCAAATATCTGCACGTCAGTCCTGACAGCCCCGTGGTGGGCAGCAAGGAGAGTTCCGTCACTCAGCCCAAGGCTGCAGCCCCTAAGTCCAAGGCCGCCGCAGACTATGCGGCCAAGTATCTGCGCGTCAAGCCCGGCGCCAAGGTGGTCGGCGCCGCCGGACCCGTTCCCGGAAAAACGGCCGCTCCGCGCGTCATGCCGGCCGTCGCCGCGCCCCAGGCGGAGGGCGGTTTCCGCGTTCTGAAGAGGCACGTGATAGTGCCCGGGGACACGCTCTGGGACCTGGCCGCCAAGTACTACAACAATCCGTTCATGTGGGGCCGCATCTATAACGCGAATTTCAGCACGGTCTCCAACCCTGACCGCATCTACCCGAAGAACGAGCTTGTTATTCCCGACATCAGCGAACTCCTCATCCCTTATCGCACTCCGGAGGTGGCTTCCGCGGACCTCACCCCGGAGGAAGGCGCGCAGGAACCTGCTCCGGCGCCATCCCCGTCCGTCTCCGCGGTACGCGCTCCGGCCATGCCGTCGGCCGACGAGGACATCCCCGACCTGGACAGCAACTATCTCTCCGAGGAGATGCCGGAGGACCAGAAGGAATGGTCCGACGGGGTCAAGGTGGTCCCGGACAGCTGGACCGAGGACGGGGTGGTCACCGCCAAGCTGAAGAACGACGACGATTTCCTCGAGGACGGCATCTCCTCCTCCGGCGAGGTGCTCGAGATCTCCATGGACAGCTCCGGCCTGGTCCGTCCCGGCGACTACCTGAACGTATACCTGCGCGGAGCGGACGCTTTCGACAAGGAAGGCAACCGCATCGGCCGCGAGCTGCAGTACGCCGGCACCGCCGAAGTCTTCAGCGTCGACGACACCGACGTGAAGGCCAGGATACTGGACGCCACCACGGCCATTTACAAGGATTACGTCGTAAAGAAGAAGTAAAGCGCTTCGGGGGGAGCGTATGGGGGAGCGTGCCGGCGAAGAGAAGCTGGCTAGGATCAGGCTGAATTTTTTCGCCTGCCGCAGGAGCGACTGGCTCCTGCGGCTGGTGGACCTTTACGGCGGGGCGGCCGGGCTTCTGGAACGGCCCGCCGCGGAGATAGCGGCCGAGGGCGGGGTAATGCCGGAAACGGCGGAGCGCCTGCTCGCCCAGTCATCGGCGGCAGACCCGGAAAGGGAACTGCTGGCCGCGGAAAGAGCCGGGATCTCCGTCCTTACCGCCCTCGACGAGGGCTACCCTGCGCTGCTCAGGTCCGTCTACGACCCTCCGCTCGTCCTCTACGTCAGGGGCCGCCTGGACCCAAGGCCCGCTGCCGCTATAGTAGGAACTCGGAAAGCCACGGCTTATGGGCTGCGCACCGCCGCTCGTCTGGCCCGCGAGCTGGCCCAGGCCGGCGTGGCGGTGGTCAGCGGGCTGGCCCGCGGCATAGATACGGCCGCTCACAAGGCGGCGGTGGACGCCGGCGGGATGACCTGGGCCGCTTTGGGAACGGGCCTTGGCGTGGTCTACCCCCGGGAGAACGCGAGGCTCGCGGACAGGATAGTGGAGCGCGGCGGAGCTCTAGTCTCGGAATTTCCGCTGGCCCAGGGGGCCATGCCCGCCAATTTCCCGCGCCGCAACAGGATAATCTCCGGTCTCTCGCTGGCCACCGTGGTGGTCGAAGGGGGCTTCGAGTCCGGCGCGTTGATAACCGCGCGTTTCGCCCTGGAGCAGGGCCGGGAGGTCCTGGCGGTGGCCGGACCTGTAGACTCGCCGGTCAGCCGCGGGCCGAACTTCTACCTCAAGAACGGCGCGTACCTGGCGGAAAGCGCCGAGGACATAGTCGCCTGTTTCCCTCCCGAGTTCCAGTTCGGACTGAAGCGTTCCCCGTCCGGAGGCGCGGCCTGTCCCCCGGAAGCGCAGTTGAACGGCCTTTCGCCGGACGCGCTGCTGGCGTACAGGACCATAGCCGTCTGCGAGGAGGGCTTGAACGCCGACGAGATGACCGAGAAGCTGGCCTGGCCCGTGCAGCGGGCGGCCGCCGCGCTCTTCGAGCTGGAGTCCACGTCCCTGCTCTCCTCCCGCAACGGCAGATACTGCCGGTCCATCTAGCCCTCTACGGGGGGGAGCCCCTGCCGGTTTTGCGCTCATAGGGAAAAATATAATATTATAGATATCTAAATTTATGGCAGATAAACCTTTAAAACCTTCTAAACCTTCCGGCAAGCGCCATCTGGTGATAGTCGAGTCTCCGACCAAGGAGAAGACCATCAGCCGCTTCCTCGATTCGAGCTACGTGGTGCGCAGTTCCTTCGGACATGTGCGCGACCTGCCCAAGGACGAACTGGGCGTGGACACTTCCGGCGAGTTCACCCCCAAATACGTGCTCGTTGAGCGCGCCAAGAAGATCATCGCTGAGCTGAACGCGATATCGAAGAACGCGGACGTGGTCTACCTGGCCACCGACCCTGACCGCGAGGGAGAGGCCATCAGCTGGCATCTGAGCCAGGTGGTAAAGAGCGACGGAGGCTTCAAGCGCATCAGCTTCCACGAGATCACCAAGTCCGCCATTGCGGAGTCCCTCAAGACGCCGCGCGACCTGGACATGTCCCTGGTCAACGCGCAGCAGAGCCGCCGCATAATAGACCGCATCGTCGGTTACAAGCTCTCGCCGCTGCTGTGGAGCAAGATAAAGAGCGGCCTTTCCGCCGGCCGCGTGCAGTCCGTCACCGTGAGGCTCATAGCCGAGCGCGCCAAGGAGATAAAGGCCTTCACGGAAGAGGACTATTACACCCTTTACGCCAAGCTCGCCAAGGGCGACTCCAAGGACTTCGACTCGAAGCTGGTGCGCTGGGAAGGCGCCGCCGTGGAGCAGACGATACTGCTTAAGCTCTTCGCCGAGGATTACCGCTACAAGACCTCGGTCTTCAAGAAGACCGAGGACACCGTAGAGGCCGCGACGCACCTGCGCAACTCCGTGCTGACGGTCAGCAAGGTGGAGGCCAAGGCCGTACGGCAGAAGCCCAAGCCGCCGTTCATCACCAGCACGCTGCAGCAGGACGCCTACAACAAGCTCGGCTTCTCGTCGGACCGCACGATGAAGGTGGCGCAGAGCCTCTACGAAGGCGTGGACCTGGGCGGCGAGCGCTCCGGTCTGATCACCTACATGCGCACGGACTCCTTCAACGTCTCGGCCGAGATGCAGAAGGAGACCGCCAAGTTCATAGTCGAGACCTACGGCAAGGAGTTCTGCCCCGCCAAGCCGCCCGTCTACCTGAAGAAGGTGAAGGGCGCGCAGGAAGCCCACGAGGCCATCCACCCGACGTCCGTCTACAAGCGCCCCGAGGAGATAAAGGAGTTCCTGAATCCGGACCAGGCCAAGCTCTACGACCTGATCTGGCGCCGCTTCATGGCCAGCCAGATGGAGGAGGCGATCTTCGACTCGCTCTCGGTGGAGTTCTCCGACGATAAGGGCAGGGCGGTGCTGCGCACCAGCGGCCGCACGGTGAAGTTCGAGGGTTACCTGAAGATCTACATGGAGGAGAAGGAACAGGAGGTCGCCGGGGACGAGGACGACGAGTCCGGCATACTGCCTCCGCTCAAGGAAGGAGACGTCGTGACGCTCAAGGACGTCTCCACCAAGTCCCACCGCACGAGCCCGCCGCCGAACTACAACGAGGCCAGCATCATCAAGACGCTCGAGAAGCACGGCATCGGCCGCCCGTCGACATACGCCGTCATCATCAAGAACGTGATAGACCGCGGCTACATCAACCGCGAGAAGGACCGGAAGCTGCTGATCACCGAGCTGGGCGCCCTCGTGACCGAGAAGCTGAAGGACTACTTCAAGGAGATCATGGAGATATCCTACACGGCCTCGATCGAGGACAAGCTCGACGACATCGCCGACGGCGCCGTGGACTGGGTGAAGTTCATGAAGGACTTCTACGGGCCGTTCTCGGAGGAGCTGGCCACCGCCGAGAAGGAAATGACCCGTTCCCGTCCGAACGTGGTCAAGACCAACGAGAAGTGCCCGCTGTGCCTCTCCCCGATGGTCCAGCGTGAGAGCCGCTTCGGCAAGTATCTGTCCTGCTCGCGCTTCCCCAAGTGCAAAGGGAAGATCCCGCTGGATAAGGAAGGCAACAAGCAGGAGTATTTCGCGCCGATCAAGAGCGAGAAGATCTGCACGAAGTGCAATAAGAACGCGATGCTGCTGCGCAAGAGCGCCCGCGGCTACTTCCTGGCCTGTTCCGGCTTCCCGAAGTGCCGCAACATCGAGCAGCCGACCCCCGAGGAGGTCGAGAAGCTGATCAACTCCAGGAACAAGCCGTCCTGAAGCCGGTGCGTAAGCGGAAAAAGCCCGGGTCTTCCCGGGCTTTTTTCTTGCTAAAATAGGAGCTGGGGGGGGGAATGCGTCCAAAGATACTGTTCGTGGATGATAACCGGGACCTGCGCGCGGACTTCCCGCTCTGGTTCCCGGAGTACGAGGTCACGGCCGCCGCCAGCGCCGAAGAGGCCCTCGCCATGCTGCGCAGGCCGGACTCGTTCTCGCTGGTCATCATGGACGTCTACCTGCCGGGCATGGACGGGTTGAAGGCGCTGGAGCGCATCAAGGACCTTTCCCCGGGGAAGCCGGTCATCATCATGACCGGGTTCAGCACCAAGGACATAGCCGTTCACGCCCTGGCCGCCAAGGCCGACAACTATCTGGAAAAGCCCTTCGGCATCAAGGACGCGCGCGCGGTGATAGAGAAGGAACTGGCGCGGGCCGGCGGCCTCTCGCGCCCGGAAGACATGGGTATGGACGCCAAGATAGAGCACGTCCGGGGGTTTATCGAGGGCAACTGCTTCAAGAAGATCACTCTCAGCGACGCCGCCGAAGCCGTGCTCCTTACTCCCAAGTACCTGAGCAAGGTGTTCCGCGAGCGCACCGGCATGGGCTTCAACGAGTACAAGCTGAAGGTCAAGATGGACCAGGCCAGGAAGATGCTCAAGACGTCCGGCCTGACGCTGAAGCAGATTTCCGCCAGGCTCGGCTACGCCAATACCGAATCTTTCATCCGCCAGTTCGAGCGCATAGTCAGGACCACTCCCTCCCGCTACCGCGGCCTTCGCCCCCGAAAGCGCTGAAAAGACGAAAAAAGTCAGTAGAAAGGGGAATCCGCCAATTGTAAACGGCGCTTCCCGCGGATATACTATGGCTAAGCAGTGCAGCAGGAGACTTTCGGCATACAGAGGGGCGGGTGATATGCTATGGAAAAGTCCGACGCGGGAGTGTTGCACCTCGAACTGGACGCCATGTTCGGCGAACAGCCGGCGGGCGCGAGAGCCTCAAAGGCTGCGCCGCCTCCCGCGGCGGCTTCTCCCTCGCGCGGGAAAGAGCCGCAGAAGCCCCTGCTCAAAACCTACACCATCCTGGTAGTAGACGACAATAAGGATTACAGGGACATAGTAAGGCACCTGCTTACCGTCCACCACTTCAACGTGGTAGAGGCCGTGGACGGGAGCGAGGCGCTCGGCATCATCACGAAGGCCCCGCCGGACCTGGCGCTGGTGGATTTCAACATGCCCAAGATGAACGGCTACGAGCTTATCCAGGAGGTGCGCAGCAACTACGAGCTGCGCAATATGCGCATCATCATGTTCACCGGGGCGTCCAACAGGCAGCATCTCAAGACGCTGAACATGGATATCTCCGATTTCCTCGAGAAGCCGGTCCCTAACGCCAAGCTGCTGGAGAGCGTTAAGAAGGCGCTGGGCATGCTGCAGAAGCCCGCCCCGGAGCGGCCACCGGCGCCGCCGCCGAAACCCGTCCAGCCAGAAGAGCCGCTGGAGCCCACTCCTTCGTCGATGGTGGACCTGGAGATAGAGCGTTTCGAAATGCAGGAAGAGCAGGCCCGTCATCCGGTCGCGCGGCCGCAGGAGACGGCCCAGGCGCAGGTGGAGCTGCCGCGCGAACCGATATCACTGCCGGAGCCGGCTCCCGCCGCGGAGCCGGAGATCCCTCCCGCGACTGTCCCCGCCGCGGAGCCGGAGATCCTTCCCGAGCCGGAGGAAGAGGCCGTGGAGGAGGTCCCGGAGATGGACCAGGTATTCACGGCCGAGGATACCCACGAGATAGAGGTCATAGACAGCGAAGCGGAGCGGAAGGCCGAGGACCAGCAGATGGCCGGGATAGAGGCCATCGAGAAGGATTCTCCCCTGATACAGATGGTCAATAAGATCCTGGTGAAGGCGGTGGAACTCAGGGCCTCCGATATTCACATGGAGCCGCAGGAGAACAAGGTCTCGGTGCGCGTAAGGGTGGACGGCGTGCTGCGGCAACTGACCACGCTGCCCATAGCCATCCACCCCCGCGTTACCGCCCGCATCAAGATCATGAGCAACCTGGTGATAACGGAGAGGCGCATACCCCAGGACGGACAGTTCAGGGTCAATATCAAGGGCAACAGGATAGAGTTCCGCGTCAGCACGCTGCCCTGCATCAAGGGAGAGAAGATAGTCATGCGCGTTCTGGGACAGAGCAAGCTGAACTCCGATCTGGCCAAGCTCGCGCTGACGCCAAGAGAGCTCGGCTGCGTGGAGGCCGCGCTGAAGAGCCCCCACGGGCTCATATTGGTCACCGGCCCCACCGGCAGCGGCAAGACCACTACCCTCTATACGATGATAAATTACCTGAACAAGCCGGACGTCAACATCATGACGGCCGAGGACCCGGTAGAATACGAGGTGCCGAACGTCAATCAGGTGAAGATCATGCCGGCGGTGGGCCTCACCTTCGAGTCCACGCTGAGGGCCTTCCTGCGCCAGGACCCGGATATAATGCTCGTCGGCGAGATCCGCGACCTAGAGACGGCCGAGATAGCCATAAAGGCGTCCATCACCGGCCACCTGGTCTTCTCCACGCTGCATACCAACAACGCCCCGGCGACGGTGGTGCGCCTGACGCATATGGGCGTGGCGCCGTTCCTGGTAGCGGCCAGCGTGAAGATGGTGATAGCGCAGCGCCTAGTGCGCACCCTGTGCCCGCGCTGCAAGCGCCCGACCAAGCTTTCCGAGGATGACGCCCGTTTCCTTACCGGGGAGGAGCGCGCGCTGCTAAAGACCGTCTACCACGCCCCGGGCTGCGCCAGCTGCCAGCACAGCGGCTATACCGGGCGCAGGGCCCTTTTCGAGGTGATGCCGGTCGAGAGTTCCGCCATGAGGCAGTTGATAACCACCAGCTTCAACGTGGACCAGCTGAGCGACCTGGCCGCGCAGGAAGGGATGACCACGTTAAGGCAGGCGGCGCTGGCCGCCGTGGCAGGCGGAGTCACCTCCATGACGGAAGCGCTGAAGATAATGATGGGGTGATAGTTATGAGCCCTCTGGACCAGGACTACACGGGAGCTGCCGGGGCCGGGAACGACGAGGCCCGGACCAAGTACGGTATCTCCTACCCGGAGCTCTGCTCCGAGTTCCTGGCGGCGCTTTCCCGCACCGCGAAGAGCGCCGCGCTCTATACCATGACCCATCCTCTGGTCACGCAGTCCCTCGGACGCGCCTATGCGGCCCTCGGCGAGGTCATCGATTCCACCGGCGGCGGACCGCTCACGGTATCTTATCAGAACGACGCCTGGATCTTCAGCGGCAGACCGGTGCAGGCTACCGGTCTGGAGGCCGCCAATCTGGCGCAGCTGTTCAAGGCGCATTACATCAACGGCATCGTTTTCGATCCCGGGGTGAGGGTGTCAGAGCTCGCCGTGCTCTGCGGGTTCCTCGGGGCCGGTGCGCGCGGCCAGCAGGGACCCTCGCTGGGGGCCTTCCTGAAGAGCAACGGCGTTACGGACATACGCCAGGAAGAATCACGCTATGTGAGGGATACGGGGCGGATGGCGGCCCCTGAAACCGGGTCCCGGACGGGAGAGACCCGGAAAGAAGTTAGGCCACGGCCGGAGGCGGTAAGTCCCGCCCCGGAGTTGACGCCCCGGCCGTCGGCCTCCTATCGTCCTGGTCCGCGCTTCGAGCCTGCGCCAGAGCCGCTTTCCCCTGAAATGTTCCCGCGCAAGGGCGCTCAGCCGCCGGCCGCAGCTTCGAAGGCTGGCGGCGGGCAGGCCGGAGCCGCTAAAGCGGCGGCGGGTGCGGTCGCTGCAGCCGGAGCCGGTACCGGTGGCAAGGCAGCAGTCCCGGATCCGGCCGCGGGCAGGGGCGGCGCAGCGGGCGGAGGCCAGGGCACCGGTGCCGGCTCCGGTACAGGCTCAGGTCCCGGCGCAGGAGGAGGCGCCGGTAGCGGGACAGGGAGCGGCTCTGGTGCCGGCTCCGGCGGAGGTACAGGCACGGGTACCGGGACAGGCAGCGGCGACGGGAGCGGAGGCTTCGAGGGGGCCGGGGAGGGAAAGGGCGGAGGTCTTGGCGAGCTGCTGACCAGGCTTATAGATTCAGCTATCAAGGACCCTAATGACAGGGTCAAGATGTACGAGGATGCCCTCAGGACCATAAAGGAGAGCATGGGGCGGCAGATCGCCAAGGCCACGAGCGAGCTGGCCGCCGAGAAGAAGCAGATCCTGGATACGCGCACCCGCACCGAGCAGGTGCTGGCCCATGTGGCCGAAGGCAAGGTCATCGTCGACAAGGACGGCAAGATACTGATGATGAACACCGCCGCCGAGGAGATGTCCGGCCGGAAGCTGTTCGAGGTGGTGGGCAAGCACATCAGCGAGCACCTGAACCCGGCGGAACACATACTGACGCTTTCCAAGGACATGGACCTTTCTTCGGGAAAAGCTCCCACCGGCGAGGTGAGCGACGTCGGCGACGAGGGCGTCAGGGGGGCCATGCGGCGCTCGATGGCGCTGCTGCAGGACGACCAGGGGCGGGTCGTCGGCGCCTATATGACGCTGCCCGAGGTGACCAAATACCGCGACGCGCAGCGCCTGCAGGACGAATTCCTGTCGCGCGTTACCCACGACCTCCAATCGCCGCTCTCCTCGATAAGCTCCGCCCTCGAGATGCTCAGCGATACCGCCGGCGCCAAGCTGGACGGCGACGAGAACAACTTCCTGGCCATAAGCATACGCAACAGCCAGCGGCTCAGCGAGATGATAAGGGGGATACTGGATTTCTCCAAGCTGCAGTCGGGAAAGATGCCGGTGCATCCGGAGCCCTGCATGCTGGGACCCATGCTCAACGAGGGCGTGGACGGCCTGTTGCCCTGGGCGAAGACCAAAGGCATAAAGCTCACGCTGAAGACCTCCGCCCAGGATGTCCCGGTGCTGGCCGACCACCCGCGGATAGTGCAGGTGCTCAGCAACCTTATCTCCAACGCGATAAAGTCCACGCCTTCCGGCGGCAGCATCGTCGTGGCGGCCGCCAGGGCGGCCATGCCGGAGCCCTGCGCTATGATAGGGGTGCGTGACAACGGCCCCGGCATCTCCAAGAAGGACCTGGACCGGATCTTCGAGAGGTTCGTGCAGCTCGAGGACGGGGGCAAGCGCGAGGGAGTTGGCCTGGGACTGTCGATAGTGAAGGAGTTCGTGGCCATGCACAAGGGCAGGATCTGGGCCGAAAGCGAACAGGGCAAGGGGACCACCTTCTACTTCACCCTGCCGCTCGCCGACGAAAGGCTCGTCGGGCGCGCCTGAGCCGCCCCCCTGACGGCGCCGGCGTAAATGCTAGAATCTACTGATGAAACTGCTGGCGGAACAGTTCCTGCTGCACCTGAGGGCGCAGCGCAATTTCTCCCGCAATACCATCAAGGCCTACCAGACCGACCTGACGGAGTTCCTCGCCTACGCCGCGGGAAAAGCGTCTTCCCCGGCGGGTCTGGACCGCATGCTGATGCGAGGCTACATAGCCGCTCTCGGGGGCCGGAAGGTCTCCCGCAGCACGCTGCTGCGCAAGATATCGGCGGTGCGCTCTTTCGTAAGCTACCTCAGGGAGACCGGGGCCATGGATACCGACCCTTTCGACCTGATAACCATACCGAAGAGGGAGAAGCGCCTGCCGCGTTTCCTCACCGAGGGCGAGATCGGCAAGCTGCAGGACTACAACAGGCCCGAGGAGGTGAACGCCAGGGAGAAGGACTATTACTTCGCCCAGCGCGATTTCGCCCTTTTCGAGCTGGTCTATTCCGGCGGCCTGCGGCGCTCCGAGGCCTCCGGGCTGAACGTGGGCGACCTCGACCTTTATTCCGGCTTTGCCAGGGTGATGGGCAAGGGCTCGAGGGAGCGCCTCGTGCCGGTGGGGGATAAAGCGCTTGCCGCGGTCAGGGAATATCTCGACTCCAGGCCTAAGCCGCTGGGCAACGGCATGCCGCTGTTCCTCAATCACAAAGGCGGCAGGCTGACAGGCGCCGGCATAGCGCTGATCTTCAGGAAGATGGCCAAGCGCGCCCGCTTCGCCCGCCCGGTCAACCCGCACTCGGTGCGCCACTCTTTCGCAACGCACCTGTTGGACAACGGCTGCGACCTGAAGTCCGTGCAGGAGATGCTCGGACATAAGAACCTGCAGACCACCGAGATATATACGCACGTCTCTCTCGAGCGCTTGAAAGAGGTCTACGACAAGGCGCATCCCAGGGCCAAGAAATAATGCCTTTCGATCCGGAACTGGACAAAGCTCCCGAACTGCTGGCCCGCGCCGCCCGCGCGGCCGGCTCGCGTCCCGACCTTACTCAGGGCGGAGGCGGCAACGTCTCCATCAAGATAGGAGCCGAGAGGATGCTGATAAAAGCGTCCGGCTCCCAGCTGAAGGACCTGACCCCGCGCTCGGGCTGGGCGCTGGTGAACTACGGGAACATCAGACGACGGATCTCTTCCGGTCCCGGGGGCGAGAACGAGTTCTCCGACTATATCTGCGCGCAGGCGCTCCCCGTGAAGGGGCTGCCGTCCGCCCGGCCCTCCATAGAGACCGGGTTCCACTCTCTGCTCAGCACAGTAGTGATACATACCCATTCCGTCTACGCCAACATCCTGAACATGTGCGAGGAGGGGCACCGACTCGGCCGCGAGCTCTTCCCTTCCGCCGAGTTCGTCCCGTACCGCTCCCCTGGACCCCAGCTCTGCTCGGCTATAAACGACCGGGCAAGGTCTTCGGGGCCCCAGGTGTTCTTCCTGGCGAACCACGGCCTCGCCGTAGCCCACTCCGGCATCGACGGGGCGCTGGAGCTCAACGAAAAAGTCAACGAGACCATCCGCCGCGGCCTGTCGCTGCCTGCATATCCGGTCCCCGCCCCGGCCTCGGGTCTCTCGCGGTACAACGCCGGCAGGCTGGCCCGATACGGCGCCAGTTTCATGCTGGACCACGTGCTTTCCCCGGACCAGGCGCTTTACTGCGGTCCCGCGGAGCTGGAAGGAAGATGCGGTCCCGCGGAGAACGAGGTGCTCACGGCGCTCTTCTATATCCTCGACTGCATGACCGCGCTCAGGCTTACGCCGCGTTTCCTGACCAAGGCGGACGTGGCCTATTTCGATACTATGAAGGGCGGCCGGTACAGCCGGAAATAGCCTGTCCGCGCGGCGGAAACGGATCCGTAACACGCCTCTGTTAAGATATCATCGAATCCAGGATAAGGAGGGCGAAAATGTATAGGAACGTTTTTTTTGCCGCAGCGCTGCTGGTTCTTACGCCTTCCATTGCCGCCGCTGAAATTGTCAGCGTCTCGGCAAAGAAGTCCAACGTAAGGAGCGAGCCCGGAGGAACGGTGCTCTGGGAAGCCTACAAGTACACCCCGCTCAAGGTCACGGCGCGCAAGGGCTCCTGGGTAGAGATAGAGGATTTCGAGGGGGACGCCGGCTGGGTCCACAAGTCCGTGCTCGGCAAAACGCCGTCGGTCATCGTAAAGACCGTCAAGGCCAACCTGCGCGACGGTTCCGGCGCAGGCTCCAAGGTGCTCTGGGTGCTCGAGAAGGGCTATCCGCTCAAGGTGATCAAGAAAGAGGGAAGCTGGTACAACGTCACCGACGGCGGGGATGCCGCCGGCTGGCTGCACGCCAGTACTGTGTGGGGCTACTCGGAAGAGGACCAGGGTGATGAGGAGTCGCCGGACGAGGAGAGCTCACGGGCGGCGCCGGCGGGCAAGAAGACCGGAGGGACCCAGACGATAGAGTCCGAAGATACGGCGGAGGAAGAACCGCCGGCCGGGGAAGAAGGGGCCGCGGGAGCGCAGGGTCAGAGTGCGCAGGGTCAGGGTGCGCCGCCGGAGGGCGCTCCCGAAGAGAGCGCCCCTGCCGAGAGCGACGGAGAGAATTAAAATTCCAGATTAGGGCGCAGGATGAACTGGAAGCTGTTCGGCGTGTCGGTCCCGGCGGCAGCGTTAGAAAGGGGCCCGGAGTACTTCTTGTTGGCCGTCCAGACGAACCCGAGTCCCAGCGTGAAGGCCATCCGCGAGTCCCTGAAAGGGAATTTCTTGTCCACCACCAGATAGTGCCTCAGCGGCTCGAACTTCCTCTGCGAGAAGTCGGACACGTACTCGAAGCCGCTGTTGTGCAGCCAGAAACTGTCGGAGGCGGTTTCCGTGAAGTCGGTGCGGCTGCGGCGGAAGCCGAGGTAGAACGAGTCCGAGATATAGCGGTTCTCGTGGAACTTCGCTCCGGCCCGGAAGCTCCACTTCAGGCTCCTGTCCTTGAGTATCTGCTCGCCCTTCAGCTTGTCCTCCATGTCCATCCAGTTGTCCCGTATCAGGACGTTGTCCTTGATGTGATGGGTGCCGAAGTCGAAAAGGATGCCGGAATAGCCATTGCGCTTTCCCTGCAGCGATTTCTTGATGGTGTCGAAGGATACGACGTTCCCGAGGAAAAGCGAGAGGGCCCACGGCTCCTCGAAGCCGGCCGTTACCGCGCGTACCGCGTTGAAATTGCTGGTCCACTGCATGTCCTTGTAGAAATCCGGCTGGTGCCGGCGTATCAGCGTGCCGGCGTAGGGCAGCGGGTTGAGGCTGGCCTCCAGTATCAGGGTGCGGGGCTGGTAGAACCTCGAGATCAGCTCCCGGTAGATCTCGGCCTCGCTGCGCACTTCCATGTGGGGTATCGGCTTGCCGGTAAGACTGTTGTACATGCCCACGGCCGAATAATAGGGATCGAGCTCCACTTCCACGGTGGTCTTCTTTTCCGGCTCTTCGGCGAGCGAGAGGGCTGGCAGCAGCAGCAGGGCGAGCAGCAGTTTCATCGGGCGGGTCTCCCGGCCATAGGTTAGCATTTTTTGTATACTTTCCCCATGATCAAGCTGCTGCTGGCGGTGTTCCTCGGGCTGCTGCCGCGCGCCGCCTGCGCGGCCGGCATCGACGGGCTCATCAGGCGTCTGGCCTCGGACCCCGGCGTAAAGAACGCCTCCTGGGGCCTGAGCGTGAAGGACCTGTCCGGCGGGACGGTGGCCTCGAGGGATCCCCGCCTCAATCTTACGCCGGCCAGCATACTGAAGGTTTTCGTGACGGCGGCCGCGCTGGACAGGCTGGGGCCGGAAAGGACGTTCTCCACCAGACTGTATTATTCCGGGCAGATATCCAACGGTTTCCTCAACGGCAACCTCTACATCAAGGGCGGCGGGGATCCGTCGCTCGGCTCGCAGCTCATCAAAGGCGCGGCGCCGCTGGGGGACGTTTACCGCGACTGGGCCGCCGCCGTGAAGGGAGCCGGCATCAAGGTGATAAACGGCTCCGTAGTGGGGGATGGGAGCGCGTTCGACAGCGTGCAGCCCGGGTCCTGGGCCTGGGAGGACATAGGGAACTATTACGCCGCGCAGGCGTCCGCGCTGACGGTGAACGACGGGCTATACAAGCTGTTCCTGAAGCCTTCGGATATGGTCGGAGGCGAGGCGTCCGTGCTGCGCACCGAGCCGTACGTCGAGGGACTGAAATTCGAGGACCACATGAAGACCGGGCCGAAAGGTTCCGGGGATAACGGCTACATCTACGCTTTCCCGGGGCAGTACCTGGCCGTACTGCGCGGCACCATTCCCCAGGGCGACCCCGAATTCGCCATAAAGGGCGCTCTGCCGGACCCCGCGCTGTTCGCCGCGAGGGATTTCGGCGCCTTCCTGGCCAAGGCGGGGATAAACGCCAATAAGAAGCCGTACGCGGGCTCGCCGGCGCCCGGCGAGAAGCTCACGCCGATAACCGAGACGGCCTCACGCCCGCTTAAGGACGCCGTCTTCGTGACCAACAAGCGCAGCTTCAATCTTTACGCCGAGCTGCTGCTCCGACAGCTGGGCGGCGGCGACCCGGAAGCCGGGCTCGCCGCGGTGAAAAACTTCCTTAAGGAGTCCGGTGCCGACGTCTCCGAGCTCAAGCTGGTCGACGCCTGCGGTCTTTCCTGGCGCGATACGGTGAGGGCGGAGAACTTCACCGATCTGCTGAGGGCGGTGAGGGGGAAGCCGTACTTCCAGGCTTTCTACGATTCGCTGGTCTTCCCCGGAGATCCGGACGCCAGCGGCCATGTCCGCAAGCTCGGGGTCGGGACACATCTGGAAGGCAACCTGCGGCTGAAGTCCGGCTCGCTCAACGGCGTGCGCTCCTATACCGGCTATCTGAGGACGAAGAAGGGCCGGATGCTGGCCTTCACCTCCATCCTCAACAACTATTCCATGGAAGGGAGCGCCTCGGACAAGATGCACGAGGAGCTGCTCCTGGCGCTCTACGAGAAGTACTGACAGGCGGGATCTCCGGAGGGGATAAAAAGAGCCGCTCAGCGGCTCTTTTTATCGGCCGGTCCGGTCCGGGGCCGCTATTCGTAGCGGAGCGCTTCTATGGGGTCCAGCATCGCCGCGCGCAGGGCCGGCCAGAAGCCGAAGCCCACGCCTATGAGGGTGGAGAAGCCGAAAGCGAAAGCGATGGTCCCGGAGCCGAGGGCCGGCGGGACCTTCGTCACCAGGTAGGCGGCCCAGGCAAGGCAGTAGCCCAGCCCTATGCCGAGCGCGCCGCCGAGCACGCAGAGCACCACGGCCTCTATCAGGAACTGGCTGAGGATGTCGGAGTTGCGCGCTCCCAGCGCCTTGCGCAGGCCTATCTCGCGGGTGCGCTCCGTCACGCTGACCAGCATGATGTTCATTATGCCTATGCCGCCCACCAGGAGCGAGATGCCGGCTATGCCGTAGACCACGCCGGAGATCTTGCCCATCATGCTCTTGAACCGCTCTATCTGCACCTCGAAGGTCCTGACGTCGAAATCGTCCTCCGCGTCCTCGCGCAGCCCGCGCTCTTCGCGCATCACGCCGATGATCTGCCTGCGCGCCTCCTGGGCGTCCCCCGGCGTGGGCGCCGTGACCTCCACGTAGTCCAGCCGGCTGGAGCCGAAGACGCGCTTGGCCGCCGTGTTCAGCGGGATGTAGGCGTTCGGCTGGCCGCCGAAGATGTCCTCGGCCTTGTGGTTGTCCGCCACTCCCACCACGGTGAAGTCGATGCCCTTGATCCTGATGTCGGAATTGACCGCGTTCTCGTCGCCGAACAGCTCCTTGGCCAGCGACTTGTTGATGACCGCCACGCGAGCGCGGTTGAGGTTCTCAGCCTTGGTGAAGAAGCGGCCCTGGACATTGCGGTTCTCGAAGCAGAGCGGGTTGGCCTTCTGCTCCGCGGGAGAGTAGCCTTCGCGGCTGTTGACGGTGGCCTCGACGTGCTTGTCCCCGGCGGAGATGTCCATGCCGCCGCGCGCGAGCATGGGCATCACCTTCTCGGCCAGCGGCGCGCGGCTCCGTATGGCCTCCACTTCGCCCATGGTGAAGCGGCGGCGCGGCTTGCCGTGCTGCCAGCGCGGGGTGACCCAGACCTTCCTGGCGTCGTCCTCGCTGGCCCCGGAGAGCAGGCTCTTCATGAAGCCTTCGCTGATCGTCATCAGCGAGATGATGGCGCCTCCTCCGATGAAAATGCCCAGCACGGT
>JAKAMO010000156.1 GCA_021812825.1 bacterium
GCGGCGGCCAGCGCCAGGCCGGGCGGCAGCAGTATCAGCAGCGGGTCCACGGACGGGAAATACCGGTAATAGAGGACCGAAAAGGCGCCCGCGGCCGCGGCGCCGCCGGCCTCGGCGGCGTAGAAGCGGGCCGGGGCTCCCCGCAGGGCCGCGCCGGCGGCGAGCCCGTTGACGAAAGCCGCCGGCAGTATCAGCAGCGCCGATCCGGCCAGTATCGTGAACAGACCGGGCTGCGAAAGCGGCGAGAGCAGCGCCGGGGCGAGCCTCGCGGCCGGCACGTTAAGCGCGGCGGCCGCGGCGCTGAGCGCGGCCAGGAGGCGGAACGCCCCTTCCCCGGAGAGCTTA
Organism: bacterium; assembly: GCA_021812825.1. The sequence goes on from JAKAMO010000156.1 coordinate 346, forward strand.
GCCCCGCGGGCCGCTCCGGCCGCCGTCCAGAGCAGCCAGAAGGCCAGGGCGGAAGAGAGGGAGAGCTCGTGCGCGCCGAACACCTGGGCCGCCCCGCGCAGCAGCACGGTCTGCGCCAGCAGCGAGAAACAGCCGAACAGGAAGAAGAGCCCCATGATTTTTGATATTATAACAATACTTATGGAAGCCGAAGTTAAGCCCGGGGAAAGGGCCGCCGCGGCGGGTCTGTTCGCGGCGCTGGTCTTCGTTCCAGCGCTGGTCTTCGCTTCCGTTATCGCCGGGCGCGAGATAAGCCGGTTCTACGCGCTCGCGTGGTCCCTGCTCGCCGGCGCCGCGGCCTTCGCCATCGCCCATACCGGGCGCGTCTCCTATTTTCGCCGGATCTTCTTTGGCCTCTCCGCCGCCGCTTTCCTCGTTCACTTCAAGCTGGGTCTTCTGAGCAAGGCGCTGGCCCCTTCCTGCTTCGCCGATACGCCGTTCTGCCACATTGCCATGGCGCCGTATTTCCTCAACTACCTTTACCAGCAGTACCTGGCCCTGATGAGCGGGGACTGGCGCCTCTGGGGCCCGCTTACGCTGGGCGCGGCCTGGCTGTTCGTCACGCTGGCCATCGGGCGGGGCTGGTGCTCGTGGGCCTGCTTCTACGGCGGGATAGACGATTCCCTGAGCGCGCTTCCCGGGAAACCGGCGCTGAAAATAGACCGCTGGGCGCTGAGGTTCCGGGATTTCCCGGCCGCGCTGCTGATCTTCTTCATGCTGGTCTCGCTGGCCTATATGCTGCCGCAGTACTGCCTCTGGCTCTGCCCGTTCAAGCTGACAGACACGTTCCTGAACCAGGAGGGGGGGCTGCTCGCGCTGCAGTACGGGCTGATGATACTGGCGCTGCTCGCGCTGCTGGCCGCCCCGGTACTTACCCGCAGGCGCTTCTTCTGCTCCTTCCTGTGCCCGTTCGCGGCCTGGCAGGCTTTCTGGGGCCGTCTGAACCCGTTCCGCCTTTCGGCGGACCCGGGGGGCTGCAACGGCTGCGCCCGCTGCGCCGGCTCCTGCCCGGTGACCGCCATAAAGTGCGAACCGGGGAAGACGGCGGAGATACTCGCCTACTGCAACCTCTGCGGCCAGTGCCTCGAGGCCTGCCCGGCTTCCGCGCTGCGCTATACGGTTTTCGGCCTGGAACTGCCCGTGAGGGCCGGGGCGCTCGGGCGCCTGGCGTCCGTTAAGTACTTCTACGTCTTTTCCGCCCTTACGCTGGGAACGGCCTTCACGGCCTTCTGGGTCCCGGCCGCCATGCACGACGTCGTAAGGCTGATCGCCCGCTAGAACCGCACACGGAGGTTATATGAAAGACGGTAAATGGCTCGAGCCGCGCTATACCAGCAAGGAGATATTCGAGAAGGACTTCCCCAAGCTAGACCTGTCCGGCATGGAAGTCAAATGCCCGGGCTGCAAGGACTCCGTGCAGCTCAACAGGAAGAACAACGGCGGACGCGCCGCCGGCTGGTGCAAGCGCTGCAACAGGGCCGTAGACATCTAGCCGTGCCCGCCCTCTTCTCGGAAGGCTTTCTGCTGGGCCTTTCCACCGGTTTCTACTGCCTCGCCTCCTGTCTGCCGCTGCTGGCGCCGTACATGCTGGCGGAAGGGAAAGAGACCTGGAAGTTCAACTTCGCCATTTTCCTGCAGTTCCTCGGCGGCCGCTTCGCGGCCTACATGCTTTTCGCCATGCTAGCCTCCCTTGCCGGCCAGGCCGGGCGCTACGTCCTGCCGGGCTGGGTGCTGCCGGCCTGCATGGCGGGCTGCGGTCTCCTGATGACCTTCCTGGCCTTGGCGAGGGTCAGGGTAAAGAGCCCCTGCCTTTTCAGCGCTGACCTCGGGCCATTCTTCAAACGCCTGCCGCTGGCGCTGGGTTTCGTGACGGGCATCAATGTCTGCCCTCCTTTCGCGGCCGGCCTGGTACGCCTGCTGGAACTGGCCGACCTGCTGAAGGGCGCGGCCTATTTCTGCGGCTTCTTCGCCGCCACTTCCCTCTTCATCTCTCCCGTGCTGCTGGGCACGCCCTGGATAGGGCGCCGCGCCAACGAGATAGGAAGGCTGACGCTGCTCCTGGCCGGGCTCTGGTACGCGGCGCTGGGCATATCCGGCCTTTTCTGACTTGCGCTGCTAGCCGCCCCGCGCCGGTGTCCGAACGCATGGTTTGACTTAAATCATAGGCCTAAGGGCCTATATCAGCCTGGGCCCTTTGGCCTTGTTGCGGACTTGATTTTGCTCATATAATTAATATACATTGACTATGGTCAACAAGGTCCCCGGAGGCTTTACAGCATGAAAAAGATCTTACTGCCGCTGCTTCTCACCGTCGCCCCGGCTCTGCAGTCGTTCGCCGCGGAAGCGCCCTCCTCTTACGAACAGCTTTTAAAACACATCACTACACCTCCGGCGGGGGACGCCGTTTATCCGGCCGCCAGGGCTTCCGCCAGCCAGGCCGCCGGCCTGTACTGGGTCACCATAAAGGCCGCCGACAAGGCCGAGCGCACCAGCCTGCTGGAGCAGGGCTTCGATATCATAGAGGTGGACAGGGCGAAGGGCACCGTGTCCGGCATAGCCGGCCAGGAGCTGATGGACCACCTGTCCTCCAAGTCCTTCTCGGTCCTCAGCCGCCGGCCTCTCGCCGAACACGCCGCGGCCGTCAGCAAGGACTTCCCCGCTGCCGACGCCATCTACCACAACTACAAGGAGACCACGGACCTGCTGCGCGACCTGGCCGCCAGGAATTCCGACATTGCCTCCCTGTTCTCCATAGGTAAGACCCTCGAGGGCCGCGACATCTGGTGCCTGCGCGTCAACTCCTCGGCCAAGGGCGAGGCCCCCAGCTCCAAGCCCGGCGCTTTCTTCCTGGGCAATATCCACGCCCGCGAGCACCTGGCCGACGAGGTGCCGCTGCTCTTCGCCGCGTGGCTGATGGACCACCGCAACGACGCCGACGTCAAGAAGTACATCTCCACGCTGGACATCTATATAGCCCCGATGGGCAACCCCGACGGCGTGGAGTACGACATAAAGAGCGGCAGCTACCAGTACTTCCGCAAGAACCTGGCCAAGAACGCCGACGGTTCCCGCGGAGTGGACCTTAACCGCAACTTCGATTCCTGGTGGTGCGAGGCCGGCGCGTCCACATATCCCGGCTCCGACACCTACTGCGGCCCCAAGGCCTTCTCCGAGCCGGAGAGCCAGCACATCCGCGACTTCATGCTCGCCAGGCGCAACATCAAGACGCATATCAGCTACCACTCCTACGCCAGCGAGATCCTCTATCCTTACGGCGGCAGCGACAGCGACGTCCCTAACGCCAAGGACAAGCAGGCGTTCATAAAGCACGCCGCGGAGATGGGCAAGCTCACCGGCTACGAGCCGCTCAAGTCCAGCGAGATGTACATAGCCACCGGCGATTCCTGCGACTGGGCCTACGACGCCACCGGCGCGCTGTCCTTCACCTTCGAGCTGGAAGGCCGCGGCTTCTACCCGGGCGCCGCCAGCGTCAAGGGCGCGGTGGAGCGCAACATCAAGGCCGCGGTCTACCTGCTCAGCGTGACCGACGACCCGTACCGCGGCCTCTAAGCCCGGCTTCGGCGGACGAAAAGCCCGGGGAAACCCGGGCTTTTCTCTTGTTTGACCGGGCTTCCGCAGAAAAGATAGGATTTTTCCGCATATGGTGAAATACCGCTTCATCAGGCGTCCTAACCAGACATTGCTGCGCCAGATCACGGAGATCTATCGCGGGGAGGGCTGGTGGGTCCGCGGCGACACGCCAGCCCTGCTGCGCAGGATCATATCCAGGAGCAGGCTGTTCATCATCGCCGAGGAGGACGGCCGCGCCGTGGGGATGGCCCGCGCCATAGACGCCTGGTCCCGCGAGGTCTATATCCACGACGTGGCCGTCCTGCGGCCTTACCGCGGCAGGAAGATCGGGTCCGGCCTGCTGACCAGGCTGGTTTCCAGGCTGCGGTCCGGCGGAGTGCGCTGGATGGGCCTTATCGCCAGCGGGGGCGCCGAGGCGTTCTACCGCCCGCTGGGCTTCCGTTCCCCGCCGGGGGCGGCTGCCATGACGCGGGGGACCCCGAATGTTTAAGAAGTTCCACCCGGACGACTACCCGCGCCTGAAGCGGTATTTCGACGGCCAGCTTTACCCGCTCTGTCCGTATTCTCTCGCCTCGATGATAATCTGGAGCGGGTGCGCTCACGAGGCGTTCTACCTGGAGAAGGGGGGCGTGCTGCACCTTTCCGAGGTGGACATGGACCCGCCCCGCCGCGCCAGGCTGCTGCTGCCGCTCCACCTCCCGTTCCGCTACCCCACCCCGAAGGAGCTCGCCTGCTGGGCCAGGGATTTCGGCTGTACGGAATACCATTACGTGCCCCAGGATTACATCGACGTGATAGGGCTGGACAACGTTTCCGGCTTCTTCACGGTGGCCGAGGAGTGCGGCTACTGCGACTATATCTATAATTCTTCGGACCTGGCGGAGCTGAAGGGCCACAAGTACTCGCGCAAGCGCAACATGATAGCGCAGTTCATGAAGACCGCCGGCAAGGACGTGAAGATCTCGCCGCTGAAAGGCGTCTGCCTGGCCAAGTGCCTGCAGGTCTTCGATACCTGGCAGGCCAGCAAGGGAACGCCGGCCCTCGACGATATCCCCAACTGCGAGCGGAGGGCCATAATAAACGGGCTCAATGATTTCACCGCGCTGGAGATGAGCGGGGTGGCGGTGGAGATAGGCGGCCGGCTGGCCGGCTTCGCTTTCGGTTCGAGGCTGAGCGCCGACACTTATACCCTTAACTTCGAAAAGGCCGACGCCTCGGTAAAGGGGCTCTACCAGTTCCTGGACAGGGAGGCCGCCAGGGCGGTAGCGCCCTGCTGCAGGTTCATAAACAAGGAGAACGACCTGGGCATACCGGGGATCAGGAAGGCC
>JAKAMO010000157.1 GCA_021812825.1 bacterium
GCCTTTATCACCTTGCCGTCCGGCAGCTGCAGGCGGCCGGAGCCCTCTATGTGCAGGTCCATGATATCGGCCCGGTTCTTGAACCAGGCCAGCTCCAGACCCTTGCCTTTGAGCGCTCCCCTGAAGTCTATCTCGTCGCGCTCCAGGTAAGGCACCAGCGCCCCGTCCCTCACCTGGCCGCTGATCTTCTCGCCCTTGAACTTGGGGTTGAAGTCCTCCAGGTTCACGTTCACCAGGTCACGCGGCCTGCCGTAGATGGGGTATTTGTACACTTTGGTCTTCTTGAGGCTGGCCTCCAGCGTGGGCTCGTAATAGGAGCTGAAGACCACGGTGCCGGTGGAATCCCGGCCGGCGAACTCGTAGATGTCGAACTTTTCCTTGATAGCGCGGTCCAGGTCCGCCGCCGTGGGGGAGGACTGCAGTATCTTTATGAACTCCTCGTTGGTGTCCGAGAGCTCCTTGGCCGTAACGGTGCGGCCGCCGAAAGGATAGGGTATGCCGCCGTTCCCCAGGCCCTGGAAGTACTGCCTGTTGAGGAGGGCCGCCTTCATCAGCCTGGCGGTGTCGCCCAGGTCGGCGAAGACCGGCAGGTCCGCCGGCGCCGGGACGAACATGGAGGGCGGCGCCGGGGGCACGGCCGTCACGGGTACCGTGGAGACCGGCGCCGGGGGGCAGGGGGGGCAGGGCGGGCAGCCCCCGGGCCGGGGCTTTACCCCGGCGCAGCCGGCCAGGGCCAGCGCGAATGTAATTAAAGTAACTTTCCTCATGTCGTTCCTCCGCGGCACCGGAATCCCCGGGAACCGGCCCGCATCGTCTTCCCCGTCGTGGGCGTCCGGCGGGTCCCGGCAGCGCCCGGGACGGCCAGGTATCAAAAATCAAAGTTGACCGCGGTTACAGAAAGGCCGTTTTCCCTATGAGAACCGGCTGCCGCGATCTTTCAATTATCCCAAAATACCTTCATTGACACAAGGCGGTTTATCTACTAAACTCTCACCTATGAGGAACCATATCCTTTCGTTATTCCTTCTTTTCGCGCTGCCGGGGGCGGTTTTGGCGGGGGAAGCCAAGATACTCTCCCTGAGCGGCGCCGTGGAGGCCCGACTCTCCCGCGAGGGACAGTGGGGACCCGCCGCAGCGGACATGGAGATACCCGAGGGGGGCGGCATCCGCACGCAGGCCGGCGGCGAGGCCGTGGTCTACATGCCCAACAAGACCAAGGTCTGGCTTAAGGAATCCACCGGCCTCGAGATAGAGCAGCGCCAGACGCTGGCCTCCAGGCTGGCCCTGATATTCGGGAAGATAAAAGTGCGCGTGCCGCACCTTATGCGCAAGGAGAAGTTCGAGGTGCGCACCCCGGCCGCCGTCTGCGCCGTGCGCGGCACCGAGTTCACGATGGGCACCACCGAGGACGGCAAGATGGACCTGCAGGTGCTCTTCGGCGAGGTGAAGCTGAAGTTCACCGTGCCGCCCGCCAAGGGGCCGACCGAGTTCAGCATACCGCAGGGGCAGGGGCTGGCCAGCGCCGAGGAAGGCAAGGCCAACAAGCCCGTGCTGCTGACCGCCAAGCAGGAGCGCGCCGCGCTGGAGGACTGGAGCCCCGGCCTGAAGCCCGCGGAGAGGGAGGCCGGCCTGATCCAGAAGGAGAACGACAGGGCGCAGGTGCAGAGCTTCGCCAAGGCCACCGCCAACGCCGAGAACGCCGTGAAGAGCTTCACCAACGTGGTCAAGGAGTCCGACCTCGAGGCCGGCCGCACGCTGACCGACGTGCACGGCAACCTGGTGCGCGTGGACCAGCGCATGATGCGCCCGGACGCGAGCACCATACAGTTCTTCAACCTGGTGAAGCGGCCCACCTACAGCAATCCAGATACCGCTTCCGGCTCTGGCCGCAGCGGTTTCCAGTACAACGGGCAGCAGGGCGTTGTCAACCGCCTGGACTATATGCAGATGTCCATGGCTTTCAATAAGGACCTGCCGCAGCGCATAGAGGAATGGCCCGCGTTCTTCAACGGCAACAGCATCAAGCCGGCGTGGGCCTCTTTCGTTATGGCCAACCGGACCGACGCCAGCGAGATATTCTTCGTCGCCGAGGGGTATAAATACGACGCGCCGCGGGATATGCTGGTCAATAACCCGTGGGTGCTCACCGTAGACGGTACCACGCCGTACCTCGCTTCCAACCCGGACGACAGGAACGTGATAGTGACGGGCGTGCTTAAGAACGAGACAGGGGTATCGGCTATAGAGGGTCTGAACAGGATCACTAATCTGCGGATCGCGGATGCGGGCGGAGGGACTCTGAAATACACGAACGCCGACAGGACAGCGGTTACCGCAACCACTGTGAACGGAACATCCAGTAATGTTCTCTGGGCTATAAAGACTCCCAACGCCGTAAGCTATTCCGAGCCTAAGACCAGGGCCGACAACGCGCCGCTGGTGCAGTACCAGGCCGACATGTACGACATCGGCAACGCGCATACCGGGTACATGTGGTTCGCCAAGGAGAACTACGTGATAGGCAACGGCGGCCAGATACGCACGCCGGGGGACTTCACTAATTCCAACTCGGACCCGTTCACCCTGCTCAAGGATAACGCCCTGGAGAGCGTGATGTACATAAAGAAGTCGCTCGGCACGCAGAATTCGGGTCTGCCCGCTTCTATAACCAGCAGCGCTCTGGCCAAAGCCGACATCGGAGACGCCGACTACTTCGACTACGGCGGTTTCGGGGCCGGCAAGGGCACCAACATCGACGTGGTCTTCATACCCGACCTGATGGTCGCCGCGGTGCAGCGCATGCTGCCCGCCATCACGAATCTGGGGAACTGACAGGGGAAATTGATGAAAAGACTCATACTGATCCTCCTGGGGCTTTTTCTTATAAAGAGCTCCGCCTTCGCCGCCATAGACTGGGAATCGAAGGGAATGCAGATAGCCGGCGAGATCATCGCCAACCCCGCGGGGTTCTTCTACGACTTCCAGCAGGACCTGGAAGGGACCACCCCGCTGCCGCCGGGCAAGAGCTTCGGCATCCAGACGGGCCTGTTCCCGACCACGATACCGATGACCTACACCAACGTGTCTGGCAAGCTGCGCCTGCACGCCGAGGGCCGCCTGGCCCCCGGGGTGCCGCAGCTGGACCTGATAGGCGGCTACTGGGACATGCTGGCGGCCAAGATGGCCACCAAGAACTCCGACACGGTGGACGACGCCAAGTTCGGCGGCTACTACGTGGGCGGCATCCTGAGCACCTCGGTGAGCCCGCGCGTGCGGACGTTCTGGGGCTACAAGCACAGCGCCCTTAAGGCCAAGCTGGACTTCAAGGCCGGCCAGGAGCCCGAGTTGCTGGGCACCAAGGTGAACAGCTTCGACACCGGCTTCAAGGACGACTTCTTCATCGCCGGCATCGAGACCCCCAAGGGCGTGGGCAAGCTCTGGAGCATACAGCTCAACTACGGCATAAAGACCCAGACCTTCTCCAGCAAGGTCAGCTGGTACGGCAAGCTGTTCGAGCTGGGCTTGAACATCTACCCGGAGGGCGTGCTGGTGTTCCACCCCGTCTGGAACTTCCACCTTAACTTTTAAGGACCGAAAATGAAAAAGACGATATTAACTGCTCTCATAGCGGCGGCGATGGCCGGCAGCGCCTTCGCCACCGTGGCCGAGGATTCCAAGATCTTCACGCCTTACTTCGACATGACGCTCTCCGAGGCGGCGTTCCTGCCTTCGGAAGGCAACATCTTCAGCGGCGGCAACATCAACACCCAGGTGGGGCTGCTCTCGAAGATCACGCAGAAGGACCACCTGTTCGGCCTGTACACGTTCAACTACACCGGCCAGGGCTTCACGCCGCAGGACTCGAAGCAGTTCACCGACCGCTCGATGTCGCACGGCTTCAACTTCGAGTACCGCAGGAGCCTGACCGACAGCCTCCGCGTGCGCCCCGGCATAGCCTTCAGCAAGGAATACCGCCGCACCGGCGCCAACGAGGCCTGGGACAACGGCCTGTACAACATGAACTCCTCCGGCGGCCAGCTGGCGCTGGACTACTCCTTCGACGGGGCCAGGAACGGCTACGTCACGCTGCAGTACCTGTTAAGGAACATCAAGTTCCCCAACTACACGGACCTGCTGCGCGAGTTCCAGAACGCCGGCAACACCGCCGAGACCTCCGGAGGCCTGCAGGACCAGACCATGGGTCAGGTCAGCCTGCGCCCGAACTGGAACAAGTTCTTCGGCGGCGTGACCTACACGGTGCAGAACTACAAGAACCAGAAGGTCGTGGCCGACACCGGCGTGTACGGGGACACCAAGCAGAAGGACACCGATACCGCGTTCGACTTCGGTTTCCACCACAGCCTGTGGATACTGGAGCTGTACCCGATGGTCTCCTACACGATGCACAAGTCCAACCAGAACTTCATGAAGTACAAGTTCCTCGGCGACACCGCGCCGGAGTTCGCCAAGGACTACTACAGCTTCAAGGAGTTCGCGCTCAGCGTGCCGCTGGACCTGAACATCACCAGCAAGTGGGCCATAGGCGGCGCCTTCAACATACAGCGCCGCGCCTACGACAGCCGCTTCGCCCGCAACGAGAACAACGACTTCACCACGACGAAGCAGATCAACACGATGACCACGCTGACGGGCTCCATCCGCAAGCGCATCAACGAGGTGGCGATGGTCCGGCTGTTCGGCTCGGTCATAGTGGCCAGCTCCAACAACAAGTTCGAGAAGTACATGCCGTATAACTACACCGGCAACAGCTTCGGCATAGCCTACAACCTGTCGTACTGAGCGGGGCCGAGGCCGCAGGCGGGGCCCGGGCGCGAACTCCCGGGCCCCGTCCTTTTACGACAGCAGGCGCGCGGTTTTAATATAATGGTTCAGGGCGGGTAGCCGCCACATACGATGAAACTGATTGAACTGGGAACGCTGCTGCTGCTGGCCGCGCCCGCCTGCGCGGGAGGCCCGGGCACCACCGCGGCCAACTTCCTGAAGATACCGGTGGGGGCCCGTGAGACGGCGCTCGGCGGCGCCTTCACGGCCGTGGCGGAGGGGCCGGACGCCGTCTTCTACAACCCGGCCGGGCTCTCACAGCTCGACGTGATGGAGCTGGGCTATTCCTATAACAACTATTTTTCCGGCATCTCGCAGCACACGGCCTCCGCGGCGCTGCCGCGCGGCCGCGGCGCCTGGGGGCTGGGGCTGAACTATTTCCAGGTGGGGGCCTTCGATTCCTACGACGCGGCGGACAACAGGA
>JAKAMO010000158.1 GCA_021812825.1 bacterium
GCACAAGCTCAACCGCCAGGGCGCCAGGCTGCTGAAGTTCATAATGGACGGCGGCAGCGCGGTCTCGGTGGTGGAGGCCTACCCGCCGGAGAAGCGGGAGGCGGTCTCGCTGGACGTCTACTATTTCTTCCGCGACCTGATGGCCCTGCTGAAGGGCTGCGCCGGCGAGGAGGGGGGCAGGAAGGCGCTCGAGGTGAAGCCTTTCGCGCTCGGCCATAACGACCTGCCGGTGCTCAGCGAGATAGCCGTGACCTACCGCTGCAACCTCGCCTGCCGCTTCTGCTACGCCGGCTGCGGCTGCAAAAAAGACGCCGAGCACCCGGACCTGCCGGCCTCCTCGCTCAAGGAGATACTCGGCATCATAGCCGGAGAGGCGGAGGTCCCTTCCGTCAGCTTCACCGGCGGCGAGCCGCTGCTGCGGCGCGAGCTGCCGGAGCTGGTGGCCCACGCCAAGTCGCTCGGCATGTGGGCCAACCTGATCACCAACGGCACGCTGGCCGACGGCCGCGCCGTGAAGCGCCTTAAGGCGGCCGGGCTGGACTCGGCCCAGGTCAGCGTGGAGGCCGGCACCGCGGAGCTGCACGACGCGATAGCGGCGCACGGAGGCGCCTTCGCGCGCACCGTGCGCGGCATAGAGAACTTCATGAAGGCCGGGATAAGGGTGCACACCAATACCACGGTTTCCGCCCTCAACAAGGACCGTCTGGAAGGAATACTGGACCTGGTGAAGTCGCTGGGCCTGGCCAAGTTCTCGATGAACCTGCTGATGCCCGTAGGTACGGCCGGCAAAAACCTTCCGGACACCTTCGTCTCCTACACGGAGGCGGGGGCGCTGGTGGAGGGCGTGAAGGAGATGGCGGAGAAGCGCGGGCTAGAGTTCATGTGGTACTCGCCCACGCCGCTGTGCATCTACAATCCCATAGCCCGCGGACTGGGCAACAAGGGCTGCGCCGCCTGCGACGGGCTGCTCAGCGTGGCGCCTAACGGGGACGTACTGCCCTGCTCCAGCTACCCTAAGCCGCTGGGCAACATGCTGAAGGAAAAGGGGAATTTTAAAAAGCTCTGGAACGGGCCCGAGTTCGCCTGGTTCAGGGAGAAGGGCTTCGCGCACGAGAAGTGCAAGGCCTGCCGGCACCTGGCCGCCTGCAACGGCGGCTGCCCGCTGTACTGGGAGAAGGCCGGCTACGGGGAGCTGCTGCCGGCCGCCGAGGCCTGCGCCGCACGGGAGAACGTATGAACATATTGCCGCCGCCGCAGAAGGACGGGGAGATAAAATTCTTCATGGCCAAGGGGCTGCCGTACCGGGCCCGCATGGGGCTGGTGTTCGGCCTGCTGGTCTGCGGCCTCGGCGTACAGCTGACGCTCGGCTTCTGGCCCGGGTTCATAGTGCTGCTCTTCGCGCAGCTGCTCGGGATGAACTCCGGATACGACGCCGCGCCCAGGACCACGGGCGCGGAGAGCTGGGTGCGTGTAACTCCGGACGAGTATGTAAAAGTGAGACGCCGCGCCGACGAGCTCAAGCGCTGGGACGAGGACTTCTTCGACGCGACCAGCACCAGCGGCCTGGCGGGCCTCATTGTCACCGCGCTTATCTGCGCCATAGCCTACGGCATTGCCGCGGCCACCTTCGCCTTCCCGGACGGCTCCTGGCTCCCGTTCGGCCTGGACGCGGCCGTGCTGCTGCTGCCGCTCTGGTTCATAGGCACCAGGGAGTACCTGAAAAAGGACAAGCTGATCATAAAGATAAACGCGCTGGAGAACGTGATGGCGGCTCTCAAGCCGCGCAGCGACGTGCAGGTGCAGCCGATGCTGTCTCTGGCCGAGACCAAGTCCGGCGGCAAGGAGCCCGAGGACGCGCGGCTGATGGTGAAGCTGGTCGGGGCGCCGGAGGCTTTTTACGGCGTGCAGGTGCAGCTTTCCATTAACAGCGTGCAGGGCAAGGACTTCCCGTACCTGTACTGCGTGGTGCTGGCCAAGAACGGCTTCGGCCTGCTGAAGGACTACGAGAGCCTGCTGCCGGCTAACGCGGAGAAGGGCCTGATGGCCAGCGTCTCCAGCTTCCTGTTCGGCGGTATACAGGGACCCGGGGGCGGCGACGTGGACCTGGTCTACGAGCCGTCCAGCGAGCGCGACGTGGACCTTATAGTCGTGCGGCGCCGGACCACCAGGCAGAGCGGCTATTACACGCCGCCTTCCGCGGCCATGCAGGTGGCGGACGGGGCGCTGCGGCTGGCCAAGGCGCTGGCCGCGCGGGGCCCGGCCTGAGGAGCGAAAGGTCCCGAATTTGATAAAATATAGGTACCGGCCTCTCTCCAGGTAGTTCCTGCCGAATCGCAACCGTATCAGAGGTATCCCTATGTGGAATTACACCGAAAAGGTATACGAGCATTTCAAGAACCCCCGCAACGTGGGCGAGGTGGAGAACCCGGACGCCGTGGGCGAAGTGGGCAGCATTATCTGCGGCGACGCGCTGAAGCTGACGCTGAAGATCGACAAGGCCACCGACACCATTACCGACGCCAAGTTCAAGACCTTCGGCTGCGCCAGCGCCATCGCCTCCTCGTCGGCCCTGACAGAGATGGTCAAGGGGATGAAGATCGACGACGCGGCCAAGATCACCAACCAGCAGATAGCGGACTTCCTCGGCGGCCTGCCCGGCGAGAAGATGCACTGCTCGGTGATGGGCATGGAGGCCCTCGAGGCCGCGATAAAGAACTACCGGGGCGGCAAGACCGAGAAGGTCATCATCGGCGAGGGCGAGCGCCTGGTCTGCAAGTGCTTCAGCGTGACCGAGTCCGTGATCCTGAAGGCCATAAAGCTCAACAACCTGAAGACCGTGGAAGAGGTGACCAATTTCACCAAGGCCGGCGGCGGCTGCGGCCAGTGCAAGGGCGAGATAGAGAAGATAATCAAGGACTACTGGGCCGAAGCCGAGCACAAGAGCTTCGCCAGGATGACCGTGGTAGAGAAGATCAAGATGATCGAGAAGGTGCTGGCCGAGGAAGTGAACCCGAAGCTGAAGGCCGACGGCGGCTGGATAGAGCTGGTGGACATAGAGGGCTCGAAGGTGAAGCTGCGCTTCCTGGGCATGTGCCACGGCTGCCCGTCTTCTTCGGCGACGCTGACGAACATAGTGGAGAAGGAGCTGAAGGAGCGCATCGACCCGGCGCTGGAGATAGTAGCGGAGTAGGGTCGCGGTCCGGGACTGGTGTCCTCGGGCACGCGGTCTCGCACACCGTGCTCGCCGCTCGTCACTCCCTCGCCGCGCTGCGCAAGCGGCTTCGGTCCGCGACGGCCCTCAGACCCCAATCCCGGACCGTGACGGACAATAGGCGGCGACACTTCCGGTAAAGCGCCGTGTCGCTGTCTCCTGCAGGCAGAGAGGTGGAATATGGAAAAGGTCTATTATTTCGACAATAACGCTACGAGCAGGGTGGCGCCGGAAGTGGCCAAAGAGATGGAGCCGTTCTTCAACGAGCTCTACGGCAACCCCTCCAGCATGCATTTCTTCGGCGGCGGCAACCAGAAATACCTGGACCTCGGCCGCGAGCGCGTGGCCAGGCTCCTCGGCTGCGAGACCTCCGAGATAGTCTTCACCAGCTGCGGCACCGAGGCCGATTCTACCGCCATCTGGTCCGCCGTGCGCTCCTTCCCCGAGAAGAAGCATATCATTACCACCAAGGTGGAGCATCCCGCCGTCCTCAATGTCTGCAAGCATCTGGAATCCCAGGGCTGGCGCGTCACCTACCTGCCGGTGGACAATACCGGCCAGATAAACCTCGAGGACCTTAAGGTCGCTCTCACCCCCGAGACCGCCATAGTCTCCATCATGTGGGCCAACAACGAGACCGGCGTAGTCTACCCGGTCGAAGAGGCCGCCCGCATCACGCACGCCAAGGGCGCGCTGTTCCATACCGACGCCGTACAGGCCGCCGGCAAGATACCGATAAACCTCAAAGATACCAAGATAGACATGCTCTCCATCTCGGGCCACAAACTGCACGCGCCCAAGGGCATAGGCGTGCTGTACGTGAAGAAGGGTACGCGCTTCATGCCTTTCATGATGGGCGGCCACCAGGAGCACGGCCGCCGCGCCGGCACCGAGAACGTGCCGTATATCGCCGGCTTGGGTAAAGCCGCCGAGCTGGCCTTGGCCAACATAGAGAAGGAGAATGCCTACGTTAAGGGCCTGCGCGACAGGCTCGAGGCCGGTCTGCTGAAGATCCCCAACACCCGCGTAAACGGCGGCGGCGCAAACCGCCTGCCGAACACGGCCAACATCAGTTTCGAGTACATCGAGGGCGAGTCCATCCTGCTGATGCTCAGCGAAAAGGGCATCTGCGCCAGCTCGGGTTCGGCCTGCACCTCCGGCTCGCTCGAGCCCTCGCACGTGCTGATGTCCATGGCCGTGCCGCAGACCTACGCCCACGGTTCCGTGCGCTTCTCCCTGAGCGTCTACAACACGCAGGAGGAAGTGGACTACATCATCCGGGAACTGCCGCCCATCATAGAGCGCCTGCGCGCCATCTCGCCCTTCGCCGATGGCAAGCCCCTCTTCGGCATGGACGCCTGCGAAGCCCACGACCATAAGCATTGACTGGTAGCCTGCCGAAGGCCGGGCCTTAAAGGTAGTCTGACGTCATTTTTGCTAATATTGCTGTATCCGCATGACCCCGCTCATCCTGGTGGAGGAACAATGAAGAACAGGCTATTCGCAGTTATGCTGGCGGCCGCGCTGCTGCCGGCCTATACCTTCTCTATGGCGGCCCTGCCGCCGGGAGTGACGAAGGGCGCCTCCGTGGAGGGCATAGACGAGTACCTGCTCCCCAACGGCCTCAAGGTGCTGCTGTTCCCGGACCATACCAAGCCTACCGTCACCGTGAATATCACCTACGAGGTGGGCTCGCGCAACGAGAACTATGGCGAGACCGGCATGGCGCACCTCCTCGAGCACCTGATGTTCAAGGGCACGCCCAAACACCCCAACATCCCGCAGGAACTGACGGCGCACGGCACCTCGCCCAACGCTTCCACCAGCTACGACCGCACCAACTATTTCGAGACGTTCTCGGCCACGGACACCAACCTGGACTGGGCGCTCAGCCTCGAGGCGGACCGCATGGTCAACAGCAATATCGCCAAGAAGGACCTGGACTCGGAAATGACCGTGGTGCGCAACGAGTTCGAATCCGGCGAGAACAATCCGCGCAGCATCCTCATGGAGCGCGTGATGTCCGAGGCCTACCTTTGGAACAACTACGG
>JAKAMO010000159.1 GCA_021812825.1 bacterium
CAGTATCTGCCAGAAGCGGCCCATCTCCAGGTATTCCCAGCCCTGGTGGCCGAACCAGAACCAGGCCTTCTCGCTGAAATAACCGTTGATGCCGAGCGCCGTGCCGACCAGGCTGCCGACCGCCACTACGAGCACCGCGCCGAAGAGCAGGTTGACCAGCGTCCCCTGCCCGCGCGGCTCCCTGCCGCTGATGACGGGGGCCAGATAGATGGAGGCGCCTATCCACGTGGCCGCTATCCAGAGTATCGCCAGCTGCAGGTGCCAGCTCTTGGCCAGGCTGTACGGAACCAGCTTCGCCACGATATCCGGGTAGAAGCTGAGCGGGCTGGTGGTGTAATGTGCCAGCAGGCCGCCCATCAGCGTCTGCACTATGAAGAGAAGAGAGACCACGAGGAAGAACTTGGCCGCCTTCACCTGGCTGGAGGTCAGGGGGAGCTCGGTCAGGGCCTTCGCTATGGCCTGGCTCTTGGTCTCGCCGTAGAAAAGGTGGTAGCGGTGAACGACGTAGATGACCAGGCCCAGGACCAGCAGCAGCCCTATGACGGAGACCACGCTCCAGATGAAGGAGCCGTCGGACATCGTGTTGCCGACGCTGGCGTCGGGGGGCCAGTTGTTGGTGTAGGTGACGTCCTCGCCGGGCCTGTCGGTGCCGGCCACCCAGGCCGTCCAGAAGAAGAACTTGCTGATGGCCGAGGCTTCGGCCTCGGTCTTGACCGTATCCGGCAGGAAGCCGTAGCCCCTGTCGCCGTCCCTGAGCATGCCGCTCCAGTGCTCGGTCACCTTCTGCAGGGCGTAGGCCCTGGCGGGGGAGACCAGCAGGGTGCGGGAGGACGGATCGTAGGTGTTGGCCTTTATCTCCTTTATGACGGCGGCGTCCACGGAAGCCTTCTGCTCCGCGGGGAGGGCCTCGTAGGCGGAGCCGTACTTGCCCGCGTAGAAGTCCCGCATGTAGACGCCGGTCAGGTGCAGCGTCTCGGCCGAGAACTCCGGCCCGCGCAGCGTGCCGTGACCCCAGACGCTGCCGTGGTCCATCAGGCCGTATTTCTGGTAGACGCCCTGCCCCCGCATGATGTCCTCGCCGGTGGCCAGCGTGTCCTGCCCGGAAACTATCCTGTCGGGATAGGGGGCCAGCTTGCGCATGGCGAAGTAGCCTCCGCCCAGCAGCGTGAGCATCGAAAGTACGAAGCTTACGACCGCCAATCTTTTGAGTCCTTGCATGTTCTTCTCCTTGCAGAATTAGATAACAGGTACTAGAATACCAGAATAGCGCGCGGATTGTCAAGCGCGGCGCGCGGTAAAAAACAGGGTAATGCGCGGTCCCGGCCGGCCACGTCGGGAGTGGCGCGCCGGATTTGTGCCGGCGGCGTTAAAATCGTAGAATATCCCTGACGTACTACCCACACTTTCCAGTTGCGAGGTGCTTATGCTGAAGGCAGCGATCGTCATGGGAAGCGATTCAGACCTGGGAGTATTGTCGGCGGCCGCCAAAGTCCTCGAGCAGTTCAAAGTCCCTTTCGAGATCAAGATCCTGTCCGCCCACCGCACCACGGAGGCGTCGCTCTCCTTCGCCGCGCAGGCCGAGGAGAACGGCTTCGGCGTCATTATCGCCGGGGCCGGCGCCGCCGCGCACCTGCCGGGCGTGCTGGCCGCTGCCACGCCCCTGCCCGTCATCGGCGTGCCCGTGAACGCCACGCCCCTGGCCGGAATGGACGCGCTGCTCTCCATAGTGCAGATGCCTCCCGGCATCCCGGTGGCCACGGTGGGCGTGAACAACGCCAGGAACGCGGGACTCCTCGCTGTGCAGGTGCTGTCGCTCACCGATAAGCGCCTGCGGGACGAGTTCAAGGCGGACAGGGAGACGATGAAGGCCGGTGTGCTGGCCAAGAACGCCGAGCTGGAGAAGATCGGATACAGAAAATACCTGGAAAAGGCCGAAAAGAAGCGATAGCAATCGGCCGCGGCGCAGACCGGCAGTCTACCTTATATATGAAGGAGATGAGCATGTCCGAGCTGAAGTTGATCCACAAAGGCAAAGTCAGGGACCTCTACGCCGCGGGGGAGAAGTATCTTCTCATAGTCTCTTCGGACAGGATATCGGCCTTCGATTTCATCCTCCCCACGCCCATCCCGGGCAAGGGCGCGCTCCTCAACAGGATAAGCGAGTTCTGGTTCTCCAGGACGTCAGACATAATAAAGAACCATATCGTTTCCACGGACATAGGCGAGATCCGGAAGCTGGTGACGGCCCCGGAGGGCTTCGACTGGGAGTATATGCGGGGCAGGGCCATGCTGACCCTGCGCGCCAAGCGGGTGGATTTCGAGTGCGTAGTACGCGGTTATATAACCGGCTCGGGCTGGAAGGAGTACCTGAGGCAGGGCAGCGTATGCGGCATAAAGCTGCCCGCCGGGCTCCGGGAGGCGGAAAAGCTGCCGGAGCCAATCTTCACTCCCACCACCAAGGCCGACCAGGGGCACGACGAGAACGTAACTTTCGGGACCATGGCGGCCGCCCTGCCTGCAGGCCTTGCGGAAACGATCAGGGAGAAGAGCCTGGCTCTCTATAAGTTCGCCGCGGATCACGCCGGAAAGCGCGGCATCCTCCTGGCGGATACTAAATTCGAGTTCGGCCTGCTGGACGGCGGGCTTATACTTATAGACGAGGCGCTGACGCCTGACTCCTCCCGCTTCTGGGACGCGGCCAAGTACAAGGTCGGTACCAGCCCGGACAGCTACGACAAGCAGTACGTCAGGAACTGGCTGGAGGCCAGCGGCTGGGACAAGAAGTCCGCGCCGCCGCAGCTGCCGGCCGAAGTGGTGCGGGGCACCCTCGAAAAGTACGAGGAGGCCCTGAAGAAACTGACCGGAGCCGGGTGAACTGCCACCCGGCTTCTTCATCTTATGGCGACCGGAGTATCTTTCGAAGAAAGTGGCAGAAGCGGCGAGGGCATGGGCTCGGAGGGCCCTCGCGCAGGGCGAGGCTTGCATAGCGCCGAGCCCGAGCGGGAGCGCGGCCACGGTGTGGCCGATAGCGTGCCCGACGGGTCCATGCACTCGGCGCCTCACTTAAGGGGCGTTCATGATAATCGAGATAACCACCAAGGCTAAATACGCGGGGAACGAGGAAGGGGGCTTCATCGGGCGCATGGCGCACGCCGGCCTCAAGGTCAGGGCGGCCCGCCTGGCGCGGCTGTACCGGGTGGACGCCCCTTTCAGCAGGGCCGAGTTCGTCCGGCTGGGCTCCGAGCTGCTGACGGACCGGATAACCGAGACCTATTCCCTGTCGCGCCCGCGCCCGGTCCTGAAAGGCTGGCGCGTGGAGATCTGGCTGAAGGACTCCGTCACCGACGTGGTGGGGGAAAGCGTGAAAAGCGCCGTCGCCGACGTGCTGGGCAAGGAGCCCGACGCCGTGCGCTTCGGCCGCGCTTATTACGTGGACTGCTCCTCGCAGAAGGCCCTGCGCCGCGCGGTGGCCGTGACCCTGGTGAACGAGACGGTCAACAAGTTCGGGATAGAGAAGATATGAAAGACAAACTTTCGAATTTCAACTGCTTAAAGCCCGGCGAGCTGCTGGCGCTGGACAAGGCCGCCGGCTGGTCCCTGAACGCCATGGAGTTGGCCGAGGCGCAGCGCCAGTTCAGGAAGATGGGGCGCCAGCCCACCCGCGGCGAGCTGGAGACCATAGCCCAGACCTGGTCCGAGCACTGCAAGCACAAGACCTTCTCCGGCCCCGTGGCTTTCCGCGACGGGAAGACGGTGCGGAAATACCGCAACCTCTTCAAGGAGACCATCGTAAAGGCCACGAAGACCCTGGACCGGAAATGGTGCCTCTCCGTTTTTACCGACAACGCCGGCATAGTGGAATTCGGGAAGAGCGGCAAGTGGGGGCTGGCCTTCAAGGCCGAGACCCATAACCATCCCTGCGCCGTGGAGCCTTACGGCGGCGCCGAGACAGGGGTTGGCGGCGTGATACGCGACATACTCGGCGTGGGCCTGGGGGCCAAGCCGGTCCTGAACACCGACACCTTCTGTTTCGGGCGCCTGGACAGCAGGGTAAAGCTGCCCGCCCGCGCCCTCTCCCCCGAGCGGGTGATGCGCGGCGTGGTGGAGGGCGTGCGCGATTACGGCAACCGCATCGGCATCCCGACGGCCGCCGGCGGCCTCTACTTCGACGACGGCTACCTGCTGAACCCGCTGGTCTACGTGGGCTGCGCCGGGCTGATCCCGGCCGATAAGATACACAAGCGCGTGGTCCCCGGCGACCTGATAGTCTGCATAGGCGGCCGCACCGGCCGCGACGGCATTCACGGGGCGACCTTCTCCTCCGCGAACATCGAGGAGGAGACCTCCTCCTCGGCGGTGCAGATAGGCCACGCGGTCAACGAGAAGAAGGCCCTCGACGTGCTGATGCGGGCCAGGGACCTCGGTCTTTATAACGCCGTCACCGACTGCGGCGCCGGAGGCTTCTCCTCCGCCGTCGGCGAGCTGGGCTCGGAGACCGGCGCCAGGGTCAGGCTGGAGAGAGCGCTGCTCAAGGACACGCGCATAGAGCCCTGGGAGATCTGGGTCTCGGAATCCCAAGAAAGGATGATCCTCTCCGTCCCGAAGGGGAAGCTGAAGAGGCTCGCGGCGATACTAGGCGCGGAGAGCTGCGAATACTGCGTCCTGGGGGAGTTCCCCGGCGACGGGCGGCTGCTGGTCACGCACGGAGAGGAGCGCGTTGTGGACCTCCCGATGGCCTTCCTGCACGGCGGCGTGCCGAACTTCGAGAAACCGGCGGTGCGGCGCGCCGTGAGGATCAGCGCAAAGCCGCCCGCATCCCCGCGCCGGCCCTGGGGCGCCGTGCTTAAGGAACTGCTGGCCCACCCCAACGTCTGCTCCAGGCATTCCGTCATAACCCAGTACGACCACGAGGTACAGGGAGGGACCGTGGGGAAGCCCCTGCAGGGCCGCTACGGCGACGGCCCGGGCGACGCCGCGGTGATCTGGCCCCAGGCGGCCACCCTGGACCAGCGCGACTTCTGCGGCTTCGCCGTAAGCCACGGCTTCAACCCGGCGGTCGGCAGGCTGGACCCTTACCAGATGGCGCTGCATTCCATAGACGAGGCCGTGCGCAACCTGCTCTGTGCCGGGGCCGAGGTCTCGCGCACGGCCATCATGGACAATTTCTGCGCGGCCAGCCCG
>JAKAMO010000035.1 GCA_021812825.1 bacterium
ACCATCGTGCCGATGTAAAGCGGCTCGTTGAAGAGGTTCTGCGAGGAATGCCCCGTCTGCAGGGACAGCACCATGCCGGTGAAGAAGCTGGTCAGGGCCACCACGGTCAGCGAGTTCACTCCTATCTTGACCGACTGCTTCACGGTCTCCGAGACCTCGAGCCTGGAGCGGAACAGCCAGAAGACCACGGACTTGAACATCAGCGCGCCGGCCCCCAGCGCCTCGGCGAGCGCGATCGCCTCGCGTCCTATCTTCTCGGTAACGTAGTGTTTCATTCCACGCACACCCGCGGCACCCGGCCCGTCACCAGCGTCACTATCTCGTAGGTGATGGTGCCCGCGATATCGGCCAGCTCGGCCGCGGTTATCTCCTCTCCGCCCTGCCGGCCCAGCAGCACCGCCTCGGAGCCGACCGCGGCGTCCTTCACGCCGGTCACGTCGACCATCGTCATGTCCATAGTGACGTTCCCCAGCACCCTGCAGCGCTTTCCGCCTATCAGCACGTCGGCCCTGTTGGAGAAGCGCCTGATATAGCCGTCCCCGTAGCCGGCCGGTATAGTGGCTATCTTCATCGCGCGGTCGGCCCTGAACGACTTATTGTAGCTGATGAAGGCCCCCTCGCGCACGTTCTTTATGAAGACCACGCTGGTCTTGAGCTGCATGACCGGCTCGAAGCCCTCCGCCAGCCCGTAGGCGGCGATGCCGCAGCGCACCATGTCCATGCGGCTGACCGGGTAGCGCAGCGTGGCCGCGGAGTTGGCCGCGTGGAGCATAAGGTCCTTCGCCCCGCGCCGCTCCAGGTCGGAGACGGTCTCGCTGAAGATGGAAAGCTGCTGGCCGGTGTAGTCAGGGTCGGTATCGGCGCTGGAGAGATGGGTGTAAAGTCCCGACACCTCAACGGCCCCGGAGGACGAGAGTTCTTCGTAGATCTTCAACACGGAGGGCCTGCGGGCCCCGATGCGCCCCATGCCGGTCTCGAGCTTTATGTGGCACCCCGCCTTCCGGCCGAGGCGGCGGGAGGCCTCTATGACCTGGCGCGCCGCGTCGAGGCTGGCGATCGTCACCATCATGCCGGCATTGATGGCTTCCACGAAGCTCTCGAAAGGGTACAGACTGCCCAGGACCAGCACCGGGCTCCTTACGCCGGCTTCGCGCAGCGCGAGCCCCTCCTCCACACAGGAAACGCCGAAGCCCCAGGCCAGCTTCTCCCTCTCCGCCAGGCGGGCGAGCGCGACCGCGCCGTGGCCGTAGGCGTTCGCTTTGACGACAAAGAGCAGCCTGGCGGGAGCGGCCGTCCGGCCGAGTTTTTCCAGATTGCCGCGGACGGCCCCGAGACTGATCTCCGCGCGGGTCGGTCGCAGCATGGGGGGCATGGCCGGGCTCAGAAGACCGTGGACTCCGGCAGCGGCTCTTCCTCTATAGCCTTAACGGCCGGGTTCTCGAACTTGGTGTACTCGCTGAAGAAGGCCAGGTCGACTATGCCGACCTCGCCGTTGCGGTGCTTGGCTAGTATCAGCGTGGCCTGGTTCTTCACCGTGGGGTCCTCGCGCTTGTAATACTCGTCGCGGTGTATCATGGCCACCAGGTCGGCGTCCTGCTCTATGGAGCCGGAATCGCGCAGATCGGAGAGCATCGGCTTGTTGTCGGTGCGGCCCTTGTCCTCGGTGCGGCGGTTCAGCTGCGCCAGCGCTATGACCGGGAGCTTCAGGCTGCGCGCCAGGTCCTTCAGCAGGCGGGAGATCTCGGAGACCTCCTGCTGCCGGCTTTCGGTCTTGCCGGCGCCGCGGATAAGCTGCAGGTAGTCGATGATGACGAGCCCCAGCTCCTTGCCCTCGTTCCTCAGCTGGGTCATCAGCTTGCGCGTGCGGTTGCGGATGTCGAGGATGTTGAGGCCGGGCGTGTCGTCGATAAAGAGCGGGGACTCGGAGACGGTCTGCGTGACGCGGGTCAACTGAGGCCAGACCGACCTGGACAGCAGGCCTTTGCGCACCGCGCCGATGTTGGCGCGGGCGGCGCTGCAGATCATGCGCTGCATGATGGAGTGCTTGTCCATCTCCATCGAGAAGATGGCGGTCGGCACCTTCTTCTCGACGCAGGCGTGGTAGGCGACGTTGAGCGCCAGCGCGGTCTTGCCCATCGAGGGCCTGGCCGCGAGTATTATCAGGTCCGACTTCTGGAAGCCGCCGGTCATGCCGTCGAGCTTCAGGAAGCCGCTCGGCACGCCGGTCAGAGGCGAGCGCTGCGAGAACAGCTTTTCCATGCGCTCCAGCGTCTGCGCGGCCAGCGAGTCCGCCGAGGCGAAGCCGTGGTCGGTGTTGGTCTGGGCCACCTGCAGCACCTGCTGCTCCGCGTAGTCGATGATCTTGTCCACCGGCTCGGAGCCCTCCTGGGTCTTCTCCACTATCGTGGTGGAGACGCGGATCAGCTCGCGCATCAGGGCCTTCTCCCTGACGATGTTGGCGTAGGCCTGCGTGTGGGCCGACGTGGAGACCTTCTCCATAAGGTCGGCCAGGTACTTCTGCCCGCCCAGCTCCTCCAGACGATGGGTCTTCTTGAGCTCCTCGGTCAGCGTGACCACGTCCACCGGCATATGGCGTTGGTGCAGCTCCAGTATGGACTCGTAGATGCGGCGGTGCACGTCGCTGTAAAAATGCTTGGGCTGGAGGATCTCGACTACGCTCTCGAGCACGTCCTTATCTATGAGCAGAGCGCCGAGCACGGCCATTTCCGCCTCGGTGGAATGCGGAGGAACCTTGTTATAGCTCATGATGGTGGACCCCGTCTGGATCTGGCGCCCCCGGGGGGACGCCGCCGGAAAAACGACCCGCCGAGCCAACGCAGACTGAGTGCGGGGGCCCGGCGGGTTGCGTTGCTTACTTGCTCTGGGCTGAGACCGCTACCTTGATCTTGGCGGCGATATGCGGCTTAAGGGCTATCTCCACCTCGAAGGTCCCGACGGCCTTTATCGAGGCCGGC
This sequence comes from bacterium, assembly GCA_021812825.1. The sequence continues at coordinate 2,976 of JAKAMO010000035.1, forward strand.
AGGCGTATCATGTCCTTGTGTATCTCGATGTCGGCGGCGGCCAGGTTCTTGATGATGTCGCTCTTGGCCACGGAACCGAACATCACGCCCTCTTCGGAAACGGGGCGCGAGAAGGAGAGCGTTATCGAGCCGAGGCGCTTGGCCAGCTCGTTCAGCGCGGCGTCCTCGGCCGCGACGCGCTTGGCGCGCTTCTCGGCGGAGTTCTTCCAGGCGCGCAGCGCGCCGGGAGTGGCGGTCTCCGCGAGGCCGCGGGGCATCAGGAAGTTGCGGGCGTAGCCGTCCTTCACGTTCTTGATCTCGCCGGACCGGCCGACCTTGTACACGTCTTTCTTGAGTATCACTTTCATGATTTCGCTCCGTTAGCCGTTGTAGGGCATGATGGACAGGTTGCGGTTGATCTTGACCGCCCTCATGATCTGGCGCTGGTGCCTGGCGCACGCGCCGGTGATGCGGCGGGAAAGTATCTTGCCGGTGTCGGTGCAGAAGCTCTTCACTATCTGGGTCTGCTTGTAGTCCACCAGCTCGATCTTCTCGGCGCACAGCCTGCACACCTTGCGGCGCGGCGCGAACCTGCGGCCGCCGGGGCGGCGCGGGCCGGCATAGGGCCTCGGGGCGGCGGCGGGCGCGGCCTCGGCCGGCTTCGGGGTGGTTTCTTTGTTCTCCATAATTCGCTCCTAGTATCTATTCCTGTTGGATCGTATCCGGCAAAGCCTTCTTGCGCCCGGCGCCTGCCGGGCTGGCCGTTCCGGGCTTTAAAGGGTTAGAACGGGACTTCCTCTATGCCGGACGAGTCGCCCTTGGGCTCCGCGTCCGCCTGTATCTCTTCCGCCGCCTCTTTAGAGCCGCCCTCTCCCGCCTCGGCGGCCCCGAAGGTCATCAGCTGCACGCGGCGGGCCGTGATCTTCAGCTCCTTGCGCTTCTGGCCGGCCTTGTCGGTGTACTCGGACGCCGTCAGGCGGCCCTCCACCAGCACCGGGCTGCCCTTGCGCATCTTCTCCTTGCAGCGCTCCGCGGCCGGGCCCCAGACGGTGACCGGCACGAAAGTAGTGTCGTCCTTCCATTCGCCGGAGGCCTGGTCCTGGTAGCGGCGGTTCACCGCCACCGACAGGGACACGACGCCCTGCTGCTTCTGGGTGAAGCGCAGCTCGGGGTCGCGCGTGAGGCGCCCCGCTATCATGACCTGGTTAAGTTCCGGTACGCGTATGTCCATGTCGGGCTGAGCTCAGGCCTTCTTCACGGGCTCCGCGGACGCCTTCATCATCATGGCGCGCAGCACGGTCTCCTGCAGCTTCAGGCCGTGGTTGATGGCCTTCACGCTCTCCGGAGAGGCCTTCACCTTCATGTAGACGTAATAGCCGTCGCGGTTCTTGCCGACAGCATGCGCGAATTTCTTGCGGCCGATGCGGTCCTCGGAGAGGACCTCGCCCTTCTCGTCGGTCAGGGTCTTCTTGGCCTTCTCGATCGCTTCCCCTACTTCGGCGTCCGTAAGCTGGGGGTTGATTATCAGCATTAACTCATAGGTATTCATAGTAGGTTAATGATAGCAAATGCGGGGATGGTTTACAAGACGGCCCCCCGGGGAGCGTCTACCGGCCCGGGGAACGCCGGCCGGCGGCGCGCGGGGCGCAGATGACTATCTGCTTCCCCGAGGCGGCGGTGAACGGGGCGCGGGAGAAGTCGCCGTAGCGGCCCAGCACCCTGAAGCCGTTGTAATGCACCAGCGCCAGCAGCTCCTCCGGGAAGAAACAGCGGAGATTCAAGGATTTTTTAACCGTATGACCGTCTTTTTCGCGCCGGTAATGCCAGACTATCCTGGAGACCTGGGCGGCCTTGTCGTAGCTGTACTGCTCGTTCACCAGCATCTTGCCGGTACCGGCCGGGTCGTCATAATAGGCCACCGGCAGCAGCTCCTCCGGGTCCCTGGAAAGGTAGCGGGGATCGGGGCTGAAGACGTCGAAAATGAAGCGGCCGCCCGGGGCCAGCGCCTTCCGCACCGAGGAAAAGAGACCCGCCAGGTCCTCCCTGCGCCCCAGGTGCTGCATGGAGTTGAAGGCCATGAAGACCAGCTTGAACCTGCGGCCGAAAGCGAATTTCCTCGCGTCGCCCCTGACAAGCGGCAGGTCCAGCCCGGCCTCTTTCGCCTTGGCCTTCGCGCGGGCCAGCATAGGCCCGGAGAAGTCCAGGCCGGTCATGTCCACGCCCGCTTTTTTCAGCGGCAGGGAGAGCCTGCCCGTGCCGCAGGCGAGCTCCAGCACCGGGCCGCGCGCCTTGCGGGCCTCGGCCAGGTAGAAGGGGAGGTCGTCCTCGTACGGCGTGTTGAAGGCGTCGTACTGCCCGCCGTCCCAGTACACCTCGGAGCCGTCGGCTATCCTGCTCATGCACATATTCTATCTTTTTCCGGGGCGGTCCCGCCCGGAGTACTTGCTATAATCTCCTCGTGCTGAAGGACTCCGACAAAAGGCTGCCGGCGGCGGCGGGCATACTGCTCGCGGCGCTGCTGGCCTTCGGCCTGACGCTGCGGGTGGGCTTCCTGTGGGACGACCACCGCATGATAGAGAGCAACCCGCATATCTCGATGAGCGCCGCCAACCTGGTCCGCGCTTTCAGGGGAGACCCGTTCGACCAGGGGCTCAACTACTACAGGCCGCTGCAGACGGTCAGCAACATGGCCGACTTCTCCCTGTGGGGCCTGAGGCCGTTCGGGTATCATCTCACCAATTTCGCCTTCCACGCAGCGGCGGCGCTGCTGTTCTTCCTCCTGGCGCTGGAGCTGGGTTTCGGCAGGGACGCCTCCTTCTGGGCGGCGGTACTGCTGGCGGCGCACCCGGCGGCCGTAGAGCAGATGCTGGTGATAGCCGGGCGCGCGGAGCTGGCCTCCGGCGCGTGCGTCGCCGCGTCGCTGCTGCTGTTCCTGCGCGGCCGCGCCGCCTGGTCCTTCCTGCTGTTCCTGGCCGCCTGCGGCTTCAAGGAGAACGGCGTGATAACCCCGACGCTGGCAGCCCTCTGCCTTTGGTACCTGCGCCGCCCCCGCTCCGAGTACCGCAAGCTGCTCCCTTTCCTGGCCTTCGTCCCGGTCTACCTGCTGCTGCGCCACGGAGCGCTGGGCATGGGGCTGTTCTCGCGCGGCGCGGGGCCGGTAGCGGCCGGACTGTTCCTTAAGGTGCCGCAGGCCGTGCTGGTCTATCTGAAGGAGGCCGCGCTGCCCTTCGACATGCACTCGCACCGGATGCAGCCGCAGCTGGCCGTCCTTAATTGGACGGCGCTGCCGGCGCTGGCGGCCGCGGCGGCGCTTATCTGGAGGAAGGGCGGCCGCGGCGCCGCCTTCTGCGCCGGCTGGTACCTGCTGAACCTGGCCCCGAAGTTCCCGCTGCTGGCGGCCAACGACCTGATGCTCGACCACTGGGCCTACCTTTCCAACGCCGGGCTGTTCCTCTGGGTTTCGGACAAGCTGGCGGGCAAAACGGCGGGCAGGCGCGCGCTGGCCGCCGCGGCGGCGGTATTCGTTCTGGCCTCGGCGCTCAACATCCCGAAGCGCGACACCGACCTGAAGATCTACGAGCACGCGGCGCTGAGCTCGGCGTCCAAGCCGATGCTCTACAACCTGGCGCGGGAGTATTATCTGCGCGGGCGCTTCCGGAAAAGCAGGCTGCTGCTGGAGCGCATAGCCGCGGAAGCGCCGGATGAGCCGTCCTACCTCGACGGGCTGGCGCTGGCGCGCTGGAAGGACGGCGACGCGCCCGGAGCGCTAAAGGCGCTGGACGCCGCGCTGGCGCTGAAGCCCGGAGACACGGAAACCCTCTTCAACCGCTACACCGTTCTCCGGGGTTCCGGCATGGACAAGGAAGCCGCCGCCGCGCTGATGGACCTTCTCAGGCTGCACCCGGACTACGCGCCGGCGCTGCTGGTGCTGGCCCGGTCCGAGGCCGCGGTCGGACGCGCGGCGGAGGCCGAAGGCCTGTACCGCCGCGTGCTCGCGGCCGACCCTGCCGACACCGAGGCCCTTAACGATTACGGCATACTGCTGGCCCGCCGGGGAGATATCGACGGAGCTGAAAGGCTCTTCAGGAAAGCGCTCGGCATAGCCCCCGGCATGCGTAGCGCGGCGGACAACCTGGCGAGGGCCGAGGAAATAAAAAAAGGCCGGTCGCGCTGACCGGCCATGGGACGCTTTCGCGAGACCTATTTCCCGAGCCCCGCCTTGAAAGCCCGCACCTCGCCCAGTATTATCAGCTCCCTGTCGCCGAAAGCCTTCAGCGCTTCCTTATATTCCGGCTTGTTCATCTGCCTGACCAGCGCGGCGTAGACAGAGGCCGCCTCGGACGCCCTGGCCGCGCGCGCCCGCAGCGAGGCCTCCAGCGACCTGGAAGGCTCTATGCGGCGCTGCCGGAAGCCGGTGCCCTCCTTGAAGATGCGCCCCAGCTCCGGCAGCCTCTCCCGTTTCTCGTCCGCCAGCTTGCCGTAGAAGGCGGCCGCCGCCGGGAAGGCCTCGCCGTCGGTCTCGCAGGCGGAGATGTCCTCCATCTCGCCGCAGATAGCCGACCGCACCAGTTCTTTGAAAGTCATATGCCGTCCGCCACGCTGACCTTGACCACCACTTTCGCCACGGGCCCCGGAGCTCCGTCGGCCAGCCGCGGGGCGTGGGCGTCCTCGGGGTAGAGCACCGCCAGTTCGCCGGGACCCAGCCTGACCGGAGTCCAGCCGCGCGCCCGGCCGAAGCAGACGTCCTTCTCGGCGTCGTACGGCTCGGACACCTCCACGGCGGAAAGCGGCGCCCAGCCTATCACTTCCGAGCCGGAGAGGACGTACTGCACGTCTATGAAATCGCGGTGCGCCTCGAAGCGCGGCTCGGCGCCCTGACCGGCGGTAGCATAGCGCTGCACCAGCGCGTACACCCTGTCGCCTTCGATAGGGTACCGGCCGTCCCCCAGCCCCGCCAGGTCCGGCCGCCGCAGGAAGGCGAAGGCCTTCGAGAGCCCGGCGGCCCCCGGAGACTGCCTGTCGGCGTGCTTCAGGTGCGCGACTATCATACGGCCTACTTGCCCAGCTCCTCCGAGATGACAGGGGCGAAAATCACCTTGTCGTGGCCTTCCTTCAAAGTCTTCAGGTACACCTGATAATCGAAGATATAGGCGAAATGCCAGCTTTTCAGGCTTTTGAGGAAGAACAGGTCGCGCAGCGCCTTTTCCTGCAGGGAATGGTCCTGCTGCGCAGCGGCCTTTACCCTTTTGACGAGGTCCTCGGTGAAGCCGTCCTCGCGAATATTTGCGTCAGCGGCCTTTATCTCGTTGGAGAAATAGTCGTTGCCGGCCCAGAGGTTGACCCAGTAGCCGACGTTGGCGGGCTTGGAGACGAAGCTCTGCAGGTGGCCGATGCCCACCTCGTGGTCGGTGAAGATCTTCATCCACCAGGTGGACGGTACCAGCGGCGAGCCCAGCGTGATCAGCTTGTCTATGCGCACCTGCGGGTCGGAGACGGCCATGCGGTTCAGCGCGGTATGGGCGAGCATCGTCCCCCAGCTGTGGGCCACCAGGTAGACGGGGCGGCCCTCCGAGCTGGCCTTGGCGAAGGTGCTCCTGATCTCGGCCTCCACCAGCGGCAGTGCCTGTTCGCTCTCGTCGGGATCGCGGGACCAGCGCACCGGGACTATCTCGTACTTGTCCGCAGGCAGCACATCCGCCAGCCGGGAATCCAGGTAGTTGTCGGGGTACCTGCCGGCCTGCGCCGCGGCGGCGTCCTTGTAGTACTCCGCCATCTCCAGGTCCTGTCCGACGCTGGAGATGCGGGACTGGAACTCGGACTCGTCCAGCCTGGCCCCGGGCTTGAAGAAATGGAGCAGCTTCTTCAGGTAGGATAGCTCGAGCTTGCCGAAGCCGAGCTCCGTGAAGTCTATGCCGACGATGGATATGACCACCGGCCTGCCGGCGGCTTTCGGCTCCGGCAGGGTCGGCGCGGAGAGCGCGGGAACGGAGGCCGCGCAAGGCGCGGCCGTATCGAAACAGGAGGAAGGCTGGGGAGCCGAAAAGGCGGGAGAGGCCGCCAACAGCACCGCGGTCAGCAATGATGTCATACCAGCGTATTATATATTTTTATTGACGGATATCAACGAGGCGCGCAGGCGCACGCTCTCCAGACGTTCCAGGTCGCCGATATCGCTCCAGAACGGCGACTCGTCCAGGAAGCCGTTTATCCTCTCTCCGGCAGCGGCCATCCGCAGGTAGACCGAGGCGATGGAGAAGACGCCCTCCTCCGTCATCCTGCCGAAGATCTCCGGGGAGAGCGCCTGGATGCCGCTGAAGGCCAGCGGACGGAGGCCGGCGGCGCCGGTCTCCCCCTCCCGGCCCTTCAGGGCCAGGCCGCCGTCGAACAGCAGCCGGCGCTTCGAGGGCCTGTCCCGCACGGCCAGCGTGGCCAGAGCGCCGGAGGCGGCGTGCGCCGCCAGCAGCGCCTTCAGGTCCAGCTCGCTCCAGACGTCCGCGTTGCAGGCCAGGAAGGGCCCGCCGCCCGAAAGGAACGCGACGGCCTTCTTCAGCCCGCCGCCGGTCTCCAGCGGGAACTCCTCCTCGCGGGAAAGCGTTACCCTGAGGCCGCGCGAGCCGCCGGCCGCGAGGAACTCCGCGATCTTCTCGTGGAAATGATGCGTGTTGATCACTGCCTCGGTGATCCCGGCTTCGGCCAGCCGCCCTAGCACATGCCAGAGCATGGGGCGGCCGTTCACGTCGACGAGGGCTTTGGGGAGGGTGTCGGTGAGCGGGCGCAGCCTGGTGCCCAGGCCGGCCGCGAAGACCATCGCCTTCATTTCGCCGGCCCCAGCTCGCGGTGGGTCAGTTCCACCCGCGCGCCGTACTTCTTCCTCAGGTGGGCGGCCAGCGCCTCGGCGCAGTAGACCGAGCGGTGCTGCCCGCCGGTGCAGCCGAAGGCCACGGACAGGGAGGTGAAGTTGCGGGTGAGGTAGTTCTCCACGCTCTGGCCGGTTATAGCGAAGACGCCCTGCAGGAAGCGTTCCACTTCCTGCTCCCCTTTGAGGAAATCGGACACCGGCTTGTCCCTGCCGGTCAGCTGGGCGTACCGCTCGTAGCGGCCTGGGTTCGGGAGCGCGCGGCAGTCGAACACGAAGCCGCCGCCGTGGCCGCGGTCGTCGAGCGGCACGCCGTTCTTGAACGAGAAGCTCATCACGCGCACGGTCAGGCCCAGCCTGGACTTGCCGAACTGGCGCAGGTAGGAGGAGGCGGCTATGCGCTTGAAGCAGGCCGTCAGCTCCGGCAGCTTCACCGGCAGCTCGGCGTTGCGCAGCAGCCACTCTATGTTGCGCACCGCGTAAGGCACGCTGGCGAGGAAATGGGTCTTCCGCTCGTAGAAGCCGCGCAGACCGTAGGCGCCCATGGCCTGCATGATGCGCACATAGACGAAAGCGTAATAGTAGCGCATGAACCCGTCGGCGCTCTGTCCCGAGGACTTCAGGTAGGCCCGGCACAGCGCGTCCCTCTCCTCCGGCTGCAGGTCGGCCTTGGCGTCGTAGAGCAGCGAGGCCAGGTCGTACTGCGCGGCGCCGCGGCGGCCGCCCTGGTAGTCGATGAACCAGGGCTCTCCGCCCCTCAGCATGATGTTGCGGGACTGGAAGTCGCGGTAGAGGAAATGATCCGACGGGGCCTCGAGCAGCAGGTCGGCGAAGCGGGAGAAATCGGCCTCGAGCCTGTCCTCGTTGAACGGGATCTTCGCCAGCTTCAGGAAATAGTACTTGAAGTAGTTCAGGTCCCACATCACCGACTGCCGGTCGAAGGCGGCGCGCGGGTAGCAGTGCTTGAGGTCCATGCCGGCCTTCACCTGCGCCTGGAACTTCGGCAGCCAGTCCAGGACCTTCAGGTAGGCGGCCATGACCTGCTGCGGCAGTTCCGGACCCTTGCGCTCGGCGGTCAGATACTCGAACAGGGTGGTGGAGCCGAGGTCCTCCTCCAGGTACACGCCCTGGGCCTGGTCCTCGGCGTAGATCTCCGGCACCGGCAGGCCGGCGGCGCGGAACTGGCCGGAGAAAGAGAGGAAGGCGCGGTTCTCCGCCTTGTCCGGACCGAACACGCCCACGGCGGTCCTTTTTCCGTCGCCGAGGCGGAAAAGCCGGCGCGCCGAGGCGTCGGCCCTGAGCGGCTCGAACGTCTCGGGCTCTAACCCGAAGGTCTTCCTGTAAAGCGCCCGGAGCGCCGGCTCCTGCGGCGACTTCAGCGAGCCCTGCTCCGGCGCGTCGTTCTTCATCGGCATACAAGGATTATACTACACTGCGGAAAAAGAAGGGCCCCGGTCTCCCGGGGCCCTTCCTGGCACGGCCGCGCTCGGGCTCACCGCATCAGCGGCCTGAACGAGGAGACGGCCGTCTCGAACGACTTCAGATTGGCCCGCGCCAGGTCCATCGGGGCGTAGTAGTTCAGGACGAAAAAGCCGTTCTTCACCGGCACCACGTAGAACTTCTCGTAGATATGTATCTTCTTCGGGTGCAGCGCGTTCTCCGGCTTGTACTCGTAGGTCTTGCGCTCGAAGACCTTGGCGTAGTAGTTGCCGGCCTTGCCCGCCTTGACCTTGCCGTAGACCTTGCCGTCCAGGTTGACGCCGATGGCCGGCGCGGCATGCAGCTTTATGAACTTCTCGGCGGTGGGCTGCACCGGGTTGCCCGGGGCGTAATAGTGAACGCCCAGCCTGACGCCCAGCTCTCCGGAATACGGGCCGAAGAAGTCCGTGCCGAAAACCTTCTTCTCCGAGTCGGAAAGGCCGAGCCCTTCCTCTTTCTTCACCCAGCCGTCCGGCACCTTGAACGTGAAGTACTTCCCCTCGGTATATGTCTGTCCCGCCGGGGCCACGGCCAGGGCCGGGCACGCCGCGAGCAGCAGCGAAACGTACAATAGATGCTTTCTCATGGCCTGAACCTTCCTCAATAGAAGCTATCTCGGAGTTTTACAGCGCAGGCACGGACAGTCCGAGCCCCGAGCTGCCGTACTTCTTACGGAAGGCCAGCGCCTCTGCCTCGTTGTCCACGCTCTCGCGGTACATCATCGTGTACCACTTGAAGCGGGTGTTCATCAGCTTGGTATAGTCCGAGAAGTCTTTGAACTCCTGCGGCGTCATCTCTCCGGGCCTGACGCGGGCCTTCTCCTGCAGCAGCTTCAGTTCGGAAGCGTAGAACTGGGCGCTCTTGAATTCGCGCGCCGCGCCGCCCTCCATGCTGTCGATGCGCGGATACAGCGGGGCCTTGAGCGTGTCGAGGGCCGCCATGCCGCCCTGCATGAACTTCTCGGCGTTGTCGGAGTGCATCTCGTGGAAGTTCCGGAAGCAGCCGGCGCCGCCGTGCTTGGAGCAGTACTCTATCATGTGCTCGGCGGACCATTTGTTGGAGAGGTTCTCCTTGGCGCGTGTATACGGATCGGTACTGTTGCCGTTGGAGAACTTCACGTAGTCTATGCCGGCCGCTATCGCGCGGGCGGTCTGGTTCTGGTGCTCGGCCTCGTGCACGAACGTGGGGGAGATGTAGAGCGCGAGGTCGCGCATTCCGGCCTTATCCTTCATCAGCTGCTCCACGGTCATGCCGCGCTTGGCCGCGAACTCCTCGGCCACCTCGCTGTTCACCACGATGTTCCGTTCGGAAGGGTTCCAGTACCCGAACACGCCCTCCTCGCGCTTGAAGCCGAAGTTCAGCTTGTTGCTGCCGGCCGGGACGTATTTAGGGTCCTTGTAGAAAGCCACGGTCCTCTTGCCCGCCTCCGTCTCGTTCATCACGTCGACCAGGTAGCCGGTGGGGTTGCCTTTCTTATCAACGCTGATCATCGCCGCCGCGAGGGCCTTTTCCTGGTCGGCCGTCATTTCTACCGGGGCTATCGGCTTCACGCCGCCGGTACCGGCCGCGGTCTTGCCGCCCGCCCCTTCGGTAAAGGCGCCCGGCCGCGCGGCCGAGGAATTGTCGAAGGTCCGCGCCAGGTATTCCCCGTGATTGTCCGGGCTCAGCGCGGCCAGCCTGTCGCTGGCCGTATTGAGGTCCTTGCCCTTCTTGTCGGCGGTGGTAGGGGCGATCGGCTTGCCTGCGCTCTCCTTGACGGTCTTGGACAGCGCGTCCAGTTTGGCCCTGTAGGGAGCGTCGGTACCGAAGATCAGGTCCTCCTTCAGCACCTTGACCAGGTCGTCCATCTTGAGCTTTGAGGCCGCGGCGGGGTCCGCAGAGATGGCCACCAGCTTGTCCGTCTCCTTCCTGGCCCAGTCGGACAACTTCGAATAACGTTCGAGTATGTTCTGGCCGTTCCAGGCGTCCTTGTTCATGCTGTAGTCCGGAGAGGCGAGCGAACCGGTGCGGATAGACCCCAGCGCGTCCCAGGTGCGCACGGTGCTTTCGGTTTCCTCCAGGCGGTCGGAAGCGTACTTGCCTACCCAGTCGAAAGCGGTCTCCGGCTTGGGCCCAAGGCCCATGTCGCAGAGGGTGCAGTTCGGCTTCTCCATCACGCGGGCGAGGGCCGTGGCTCCCTGGTACCGCTCCTGCTTCACCACTATGCGCTTGAGGTCTATCAGCGCGTTGTTGCGGGCTATCAATATACCGGCGGCCTCCGAATCCACGTGCGAATATCTGGTTATCAGCGGAGGCTCCCCGTCGTTCAGGGCCTTGATGCAGTTGTCGGCCGTCTCCGGAGAGAGCTGCTTCTTGTCCGGATCTATGTTATCGGCGCATTTCGTTATAGTGGCCTCGTCGGCGGCGGAAAGGGCGAACGAGGGAGCAGCGGCCAGCGCCGCGAGAACCGCCGAAAGTAGTAGTCTGGTCATAATCGTATCCTTAAGGTGCCGCGTACACGTTCCCTTTAAAGTGTAATAAGCGGGTTGATTTTTGTCAAGGGCCCACCGACCCCCCGGGCCTCTCCGCCGCCGGTCTGGTCGCCAGCGCGCGCAGGGCAGAGCCCATAAGGCCGAAGAACCTGTCCTCGTCCAGGTTATGCGCCGGGTCGTTCCAGGAGGAGGAAAGGCAAAGCCATTCGCCTCCCTTGTCCCTCAGCAGCCAGGTCATGGAGAGCACACCTGGCTCGGAGCCGCCCTTGTAGCCGGCGTAGACGAAGCCTTCGGAGGCTTCTTTCAGGCCGGGGTTGACCGCCAGTATGCCGAGCGCTTCCCCGCCGCGCTCCGCGAACCAGCCCATCAGGCGGCAGAGGTCGGCCGGGGAAGCGAACCATTCTATCTTGTCTATGCCGAAAGGGGACTGGTTCAGCCGCTCGGCCCTGGGAAGCTCCTGGGACATAGACCGCAGGTAGGCGTATTTGTCGCCCTTGGAAAGGTTCATGTACTTCAGCGCGGCCGCGGTGTCGGACTTGAGCCTGAACATCTCGGAGGTCTTCAGGAAGGGACGCAGCCTCTCCGGGGCCGAATGCCCGAGGGCCGGCAGGCTCCTCTCTATGGTCTCCCGCCCCACCTCCGAGATCAGCGCGTCGGAGGCGGTGTTGTCGCTCTCCGAGATCATCATAGTCGCCAGCGTGTGCACGGTAAGCGGCGAGCCTGCCGGCCATTCCTGCAGGCGGCCCGTGGGCAGGGACCTGTCCACGCCCCTGAGCTTTACCACCCTTTCCCAGGGCAGCCCCGCCTTTACCGCGGCCGCCAGCACGTAGAGTTTGAACGCCGAGCCCACGGCGGACTCCTCGTCCGGAGACAGGGATTCCAGCGTCTCAGGAGCCTTCCCCAGGCGCTCGACCAGCAGCCCCTTGCGCCCAGGCAGGGCCGAAAGCTCCTTCCCGACGTCGGCCAGTTTCGCGTCCAGCCGGTAGGGATTGCCGAAGAAGAGGCCGCTTATCCTGCCGCTCTGCGGGTCCACCGAGACCGCGGCCGGTATGCGCCAGCCCTGCTCCGTATCGAAAAAATAATGCCCGGAATACGGCCCGGAGCTGGACAGCACCACGGTCTTCACCGGTCCCTGCCCGGCGTAGAGATCGTGGAACAGCGCGTTCAGCCTGTCCAGCGAGATATGCCTGAAGAACTCGGCCGTGAACAGCTCCTCCGCCCCGGCGGGACTGTCCGCCACCAACACGGCGGCCTTTTCCGCCGCCCGCCCGGGGTCGGCGGATCCGGCGGAGGCGGCCGATGGCGCGGCCAACAGGGACAGGAACAGCAGGAATATCGTCATTCTAAAATTATACAATTAGACCCGGCCCGCGGCGCCGCTTGAGGCGCCCCCGCCCGGAGGACGGATGGAACAGCTTATTCTCAGGGACATCAAGGAAGGCATCGGCGTTATGACGCTCAATAACCCGGCGAGGCGCAACGCGCTGAGCCTGGAGCTGTGCAAGCAGCTGACCGCCGCCCTGGAGGATTTCAGGAAGAAGAAGGTGAACGTGATCATCCTGCGGGCCGAGCCCGGGGCCCGGGTCTGGTCCGCCGGCCACGACATCACGCAGCTGCCGAAGGTGCACCACGACCCGCTGGCCTACGACAGCCCGATGGAAACGGCCTTCCGCGCGATACAGGCCTTCCCCGGCCCGGTCATAGCCATGATACAGGGCAGCGTCTGGGGCGGCGCCACCGACCTGGCCGTCACCTGCGACCTGGCGGTGGGCGACGAAACGGCCTCCTTCGCCATCACGCCGGTGAAGATGGGCCTGCCGTACAACGCCTCCGGCATCATGCACTTCATCAACCGCGTAGGCTCCAACATCGCCAAGGAGATGTTCTTCACCGCGGAGCCGGTGAAAGCCGAGCGCGCCTACCACTTCGGCATCCTGAACCACCTGATCAGCTCCCGCGAGATAGAGGACTTCACCTTAAACCTCGCCAAGAGCATAGCCGCCAACTCCCCGCTGGCGGTCTCTGTGGTCAAGGAGCAGTTCCGCATCCTCTCGGAGGCGCACCCGATCAGCCCGGAGTCCTTCGAGCGCATCCAGGCGCTGAGGCGGAAGGTCTACAACAGCGGCGACTACGAGGAGGGCATCAGCGCCTTCCTCGAAAAACGCAGGCCGCAGTTCAAAGGGAGATAGTTCACCCGGACATAGAAAAAGAGGACCGCCGGCCGGCGGTCCTCTTTTTTCGGCCTGTCGGCTATTCCCCCAGCCTGTCCTTGATAGAGCGGCGCAGCAGCAGCTTCTTCCTCTCCGCCGCCTCGATAATGGTCTTGACCGCCTTCCTGAGGTCGGCCGGGTCTATCGGCTTGTTGAGGAAGAGATCGGAGTTCGCCTCGAGCCCTGTCCTTATTCTCGCCTCGTTGGAGGTATTGCCGGTCAGAATTATGACCGGGATGGACCTGGTCCTCGGGCTCTCCTTTATGGACGCGCAGATCTGGGCCCCGTTCATATCCGGCAGCATCAGGTCCAGCAGGACCAGGTCGAAACGCGATTCCTTTATCCAGTTCATGGCCGCGTCTCCGGTCTCGGCGGTGACCACCATGTAACCTTCGGTCTCCAGGCAGTGCTTCAGCAGCACCAGGAGCGATTTATCATCTTCCACCAGCAGTATCTTCGGCATGCTTCCCCCTGAAGGATATACTATAGCACAACACCCGCCGGTTCCGCGCGGCTACGGCAAAAAAAGAGACGCCGGCGCGGGAACGCCGGCGGCCCGCGCCGAAGGGTTTAGCGGTCCTTCTGGGCGTAGTTGGGGGTCTCCTTGGTCACCTTCACGTCGTGCACGTGGCTCTCGCGCAGGCCGGCGTTGGAGATCCTCACGAAGCGCGCCCGGCGCCTGAGAGCGCCGAGATCGCGGCAGCCGCAGTAGCCGAGGCCCGCGCGTACGCCGCCGGTGAGCTGATGCACTATCAGCGAGACCGGGCCCTTGTACGGCACCTGGCCCTCCACGCCCTCCGGCACCAGCTTGTCCTTCTCCACACCGGACTGGCCGTAGCGGTCCTTGGAGCCGGCCTCCATCGCGCCTACGGAGCCCATGCCGCGGTAGGCTTTGTAGCTGCGGCCCTGGTACAGGATTATCTCTCCAGGGGCCTCGTCGGTGCCGGCCAGCAGCGTGCCCAGCATCGCGCAGGAAGCGCCCGACGCGAGCGCCTTCGTGATGTCGCCCGAGAACTTTATGCCTCCGTCGGCTATCACCGGCACGCGGCGCCTGTCCGCGGCGCGGCAGGCCTCCTTTATGGCGGTCAGCTGCGGCACGCCGACACCCGAGATCACGCGCGTGGTGCAGATGGAGCCGGGGCCTATGCCCACCTTGATCGCGTCCGCGCCGGCCTTTATCAGGTCTAGCGCTCCCTCGTAGGTGGCGACGTTGCCCGCTATCACCTCGCAGCCGTAGCGGCGCTTCACGGCCTTCAGAGTGTTGATGACGTTGGCGGAATGCCCGTGGGCGGAATCCAGCGAGATGACGTCGGCGCCGGCCTTCACCAGCTCTCCGGCGCGCTCTACGGCGTCGGGGCCCGCGCCTATCGCCGCGCCGACGCGCAGGCGGCCCGCCTTGTCCTTGCAGGCGTCGGGATACTGCTTCCGGTTGAGTATGTCGCGCACGGTTATAAGCCCTTTCAGCGCCCCGTTCCTGTCCACCAGCGGCAGCTTCTCTATGCGGTGCTCCTGCAGAAGCCTCTCGGCCTGCTCTATAGTGGTGCCGGGGCGGGCGGTGACCAGCTTAGTGGTCATAGCGGAGGAGACCTTTTTGTCCAGGTCCTTCAGGAAGCGCAGGTCGCGGTTGGTCAGCAGGCCCGCCAGCCTGCCGCGGGAGATCACGGCCACGCTGGAGACCCCGTGCTTGGCCATCAGCGCCACCGCGTCCTTGAGCTTTTCGTCGGGCGAGACGGTCACCGGGGAGGAGATCACGCCGCTTTCGTGGCGCTTGACCTTGCGGACCTCCTCGGCCTGCTGGTGCGGCGGCATTGCGCGGTGTATGATGCCCATGCCTCCCTCGCGCGCCATCGCTATCGCGAGCCCGGACTCGGTCACGGTGTCCATCGCGGCCGAGATCAGCGGGATGTTCAGCATGATGGACGGCGTTAGCCTGGCGCTTATGTCCGTCTCCCTCGGCATGACCGAGGAGCGCGCCGGCTGCAGCAGCACGTCGTCGAAGGTTAGACCCAGCGGCATATTATCTTTGAGCATCTGTCCTCCAGTTTATTTCCTGCGCCAGGCACATCCCATAACGATGTCACCCCGGATATGTATTCGTCGGCACGGGGTCGGCCACACCGTGGCCGCCCCTCCTCACTCGGCCCTCGCGCTTATGCAAGCTCGGGCCTCCGCGAAGGCACTCCGAATACATATCCGGGGCGCCATGTCCCGCACGCGCTTTCATTCCCACTCGATCGTCGCGGGCGGCTTGGAGGTGACGTCGTAGACCACGCGGTTGACGCCGCGCACCTCGCCGACTATCCGCGACGAGACCTTCTGCAGCAGGTCGTGCGGCAGGCGGCTCCAGTCGGCCGTCATGCCGTCCACGGAGCTCACGCAGCGTATCGCTATCGTGTATTCGTAGGAGCGCTCGTCGCCCATCACGCCGACGGAACGCACCGGTAGCAGCACGCAGAAGGCCTGCCATATTTTATCGTACCAGCCGGCCTTCTGTATCTCCTCGCGCATCACCCTGTCGGCCTCGCGCAGCAGCTTCAGCCTGTCCGGCGTCACTTCGCCGAGCACGCGTATCGAGAGGCCCGGCCCCGGGAACGGGTGCAGCATCAGCACGCCTTCGGGGATCCTCAGGCTGCGGCCGAGTTCGCGCACCTCGTCCTTGAAGAAATAGCGCAGCGGCTCTATCAGCCCCATCTTCATCTTCGCGGGCAGGCCGCCCACGTTGTGGTGGCTCTTGATGACGGCAGAGGGGCCTTTGACGGACACGGATTCTATCACGTCGGGGTACAAGGTACCCTGCAGCAGGAATTTAGCGCCCTTGACCTTCTTCGCCTCGCGGTCGAACACCTCTATGAAGGTATGTCCGATTATCTTGCGCTTCTTCTCCGGGGAGGTCACGCCCTTGAGCCGCCCGAGGAACAGAGCCGAGGCGTCCACTATCTTGAGGCTGTAGCCGAACTTCTTCTTGAAAACGTCCGTCATGCGCTCGCGGTCGCCGTGGCGCAGCACGCCGGTGTCGACGAAGATGCACTTCAATTTATTGCCTATAGCCCTATGCGCGAGCACCGCCGCGACGGAAGAGTCCACGCCGCCGGACAGGCCGCAGATCACGGCGCTGCCGCCGGCCTGGCGCTTTATTTCGGCTATGCTGTCCTTAAGGAAAGAAGCAGGGGACCAGCGGTCCCTGTAGCCGCAGACGCCGCGCGCGAAGTTCTCCAGCATCTTCGTCCCGCTCCCGGTATGGTGCACCTCGGGGTGGAACTGCAGCGCGTAGTGGCCGCGCTCCGGGTTCTCCATCGCGGTGATGTCCGAGCCGTCGGCCCGCGCGGTCACGTGGTAGCCCGGCGGGACTCTCTTCACCTCGTCGCCGTGGCTCATCCAGACGTTGACC
This sequence comes from bacterium, assembly GCA_021812825.1. Next base: position 19,359 of record JAKAMO010000035.1, read on the forward strand.
TCTTTACCTATGCCCTTGAAGAGACGGGAGCCTTTCAAGACCTTCAATTTGCTGAAGCCGTACTCGCGGGAGGAGGCCTTCTCCACCCTGCCGCCGTACTCGTGCGCGAGCAGCTGCATGCCGTAACAGACGCCCAGCACCGGCACGCCCAGGTTGAACACGGCCGGGTCGGGCTTGGGCGCGGCCTTGTCGTAGACGCTCGACGGCCCGCCGGACAGGATTATGCCCTTCGGCGACCTCGCGAGGATGTCCTCCACGGGGGCGCTGTACGGCAGTATTTCGCAATAAACCCGCAGGCTGCGAAGCCTGCGGGCGATAAGCTGGGTGTACTGGCTGCCGAAATCCAGGATAAGGATCTGATCCATCAGTTGCGCACCTCAAGACCGGACAGTTCAGGATTGGACTACGTATAAATTCTAACAAATTATGACTTTCGCTCGATATGCGATCTGGAGACACATCACCTGATTCCGAAGAATTGAGTATTGTGCCCCCTTAACTCCGACTAAAAAAAGTACCCCGGCGGGGCCGGGGTACTTTTTCCGTCGTTAGGCGCAAGACTACTGCCCCGGGGCGGCGGCCGTCACGGGAGCGACGACCGGAGCCGGAGCGATAGCCGTGTCATAGAGCATGGTCACGAAGTCGTGCCAGCCGGAAGCCTTGTCGAAGGCGAAGTCCGTGTACGGCGCCTCGAATATCCCCTCCAGCCTGGTCTGAGATATCCTGGCTTCCGCCGGCGGCAGGTAGACCGAGATGCCGCGGCTTTCCGACATCTCGTGCCCGGCGCGGTTCTTGCCGGAGGCGCCCTTGTAGATCACCAGCTCGCCGTCTATGAAGGCGCCGAGCTCCTCGGCCTTCTGCTTTATGGCCGCGGACTTATCGCTTTCCTTCAGGTTATCGGCCGCCAGCTTGGCGAACTGCGCCGCGTCGCCGTAGAAGGAGATGGTCATCTTGGCGTCGGAGGGACCGACCGCGTCGTAGCGGATCACCCCGTCGCGGGCGGCCTTCAGCGCGGCCGCGTCGGAATCCTTGGCCAGGGCGGAGAAGTCCTTCATGCGCTGCGCGAAGCCCTCCAGCTTGGAGGCGCGGACGGCCGAGAGCTGCGCGGCCTTGCCCATCTTGTCGTAGAACATCTTATAGGCCTCTACGGTTATCGCGCCCAGCTGCTCGGCGTCCATGGCCGGCTTCTTGACCAGCGCCCCCAGGAACAGGCTGTAAGGATAGCCCAGCGCGGGGACGGTCTCCTCCGAGCCCACGATGACGTCCACGTTGTCCTTCACCTCGTAGTCCACCTCGGCCGACTGCATCAGGCAGGCGTCGAACGCCAGCACGTCCACTTTGCCGGCCTCCCTCAGGATCTGGCCGATCTGCGGGGTGCGTATGTAGTTGCCGGTCTCATCGTCGAAGGAAATACCCTTCCGCTCCTTGCGGGGGTCCATGAACCCGGAGCCGTGGTTCCACAGTATAAGCATATAGCGCTTGGCGGGGAACATATCCTTCGCCCACTTCACGAAGTCCACGACGCGCTTATAATCCCCCATATCCACGCTCGCCGCATCCCCCGCTTTTATGGAATGTATGTGTTCCTCGTCCTTGTCTTTCGTTATGTAATAGCGGCGCGATCCGGTCCAGTCGCCGTCCTGGTGCGCGTCGCCCTGGGCCTGGCCGTTCATGCGGCCCATTTCAACAACTATGTTCACCTTGCTGCTGGACCCGACCTGCTCCATCTGGTTGACGTTGTAGAGGCCGGCGAGCTCCAGGTCGTTCTTGCCGTTTATGTACACCATCACGGTCCACTCTTTCAGGCCGGCCTTCGCCGCCGGAAGCGCCTTGGCGTCCGCGGCTTCCGGCACGGCGACTTCGGCGGCTTTGGAAACGCCCAGATCCGTGCCGTCGAACTGGGCGAGGGCGGGCGCGGCCGCAAGGACCGCTAACAGGGCTGGGATAAGGATCTTTTTCATAAATTTCCTCCGGTCGCTACGCCAATAGGATAGCAGGGGTCGCTTGACTAGTCAAGGGGGGCAAGACCCAGGCTCCGCATAGGCCCAAAGGCCCGGCGACCGGGGACCCGGCACAGGACTTCCGGAACAACTATAGCGCGCGGCTCAGGAAAGCCCCGAAACGGGAATAGGCGTTGAACACCGATGCCTCCCTGGATTCGTACAGCAGGGAAAGCGTGGTGCGGCCTATGCTATAGGTCATCCTCATGCTGTAATCCAGGGAAACCGACCTGGTCCGCCCGCCGTCCGGCCGGAAGCGCTGGCGCGCGTCGGTCCGGTACAGGTTGCCGCTGAGCGCCATGGCCGGGGTCACGAAGTAGCTGGACTCTATCGACAACGTGCCGTTCCTCGACCTGACCTGCACGGAGCGATTGGAATAAAGGGCGTAGGTCAGGCTGGTGGAGAGCCCCGCCGCCGGCTCCGCCGAAAGTTTCAGGCTCACGGACTCGGCGCCGCTCCTTTGCGCCTTCACGAGGTCGGAGTTCAGGTCCTTCTGATAGCTCGCGTTGGCGCGCGCGTAGAACGCCGGCCGCCAGTTCGCCCCCACGCCCCAGCCCAGCCCCTGGCTCTGCGGCCCGTCCGCGGCGGAGCGGGAGGCGGAATAGCGCTGGTCGGAATAAAGATCGTACTTCGCCGCCGGATATACCGAGATGCGCTGCTCTATCAGGTCCGTGCCCCGGCTGCCCTGCGCCCCCCACGAGAGCGTTTCCGCGAGCTGCAGCCGGTGGCCGGCCAGACCGTTGAAGAACGTGACGTCGGAGTTCAGGTTGTCGCTGAGCGAATGGTCCGTCCCGTTTGGCCCGTCAGCGTCCCTGAACCGCAGCTGGTTGTTTATGGTCCCGCTGGACCCGCGCAGGGAACTGAAGACGGCAATATCAGCGTTGGAGGTCTGCGCCTTGGAGATGAGGTCCCTGTTCAGCCCCTGAGTGTAACCCAGATAGGACTCGATCTTGCCGGTCCTCGCGGTCTTGGACGTGAGGTTCAGGATAGTGGAGATGCCGCTTTGCCTGATCTTGCCGGCCGAGCGGTTGGTCTGGCCGGCGTAAGATACCCTCAGGAAATACGACCGCAGGCCCAGCTTGTTGAAATCCGCGTCGTTCAGATCCACGTTGGAGTTCACCGTGTCCTGCGAATTTTCCGGCGAATTACCCAGCAGGTCGCGCGTCCGCTGCCGCCGGCGCTGATATTCCACGCGCAGCACGTCCTTCGTGTAGAACGCCCGCTCGTCGATGATGTCCGTCTCCTGGTCGGCGGCGTAGCTGCTGTCGTCTGTACGCCTGAGCTTCTGGTAGGTGACGGAATAGGCGGGGAGTTTCGGCAGGGTAAGCCCGGCCGTGACCCCGGAGGCGGTGTCCGTTATGCTGTGCAGCGCGCCGTCGCCCCAGGACGTCTTATTGACGTTCCTGCTGAAGTTGGGGGAGATATTGACGAACCTTCTCAGCGGCGGCGGCAGCAGCGTGGCCCCGAAGTTATATCCGGTCAGCTCCTGCGACGACTTCCTGGCCGCCACCACGTTGGAGAGGCTCTTGCCCCCCTGCCACGTCAGCCCGAGGTTCCCCGTGCCGATGAGAGGCGAGCCCAGAGGCCCGTCCAGGTTCAGGCTATAGGCATGGGAGCCCATGGAGGTGGAGGTCTTCCCCGAGGGGGTCTTCACCGCCACGCTCTCGAACTTCCAGTCCAGCTTGCCGGAATAATGGTATTGCCCGCCGCTGGCGGAAGCGGCGCAGACGGCCAATGAAGCGGTGACCGCCAGGGCGCAGGCGCGCCACGGCCTGCCGGGACGCGGCTCACGCATGTTTTTTATCCGCGGAGACCGGCCGCGCCGCCTCCGTGAGCGCGACGCCGGCCGCGCCGAGAGCGCGCCGCACTTCCTCCGGCATGCCGGCCGAGCCGCCCATCCCCTTCATCTGCTCCTTGAGATAGGAATGCGAGGCCAGCAGCCTGGTCACGGCAAGCATGTACTCCCGCTTGAAGGGCGGCATTTTCTCCAGCCCTTTGAGCCGGTGCATGTAGAATTTCCTGAAGGCGGAGGCCAGTTCCGCCTCCACCTCGGCGCGGGTCATCGCCCTGGGCTTGACCACGGCGCGCACCAGGTTGTAGAGCGAGTAGTCGTCCGTCTCCACCAGGGGCTTGAGCTCCCTGTAGATGTCGGAATACGGCCAC
>JAKAMO010000160.1 GCA_021812825.1 bacterium
CGGCGGCCTCGGAGAAGCACGCCGCTTACCTGAGGAAGATGGGATTCGAGGAAGAGGCCGGCAGAAGCGGTTTCTTCCGCCGGAAGATCTGACTCAGGGCACCTGGGAAAGCTTTATCTCTCCCCTGGCCGGCACCACCGAGGCCGAGTAGAAATCGTGCTGGGGGACGTCGCTCGCGGCCGACATGGCCATCGGGTCCACCTTGTAACTGACCACCACCTGACCGCCCTGGGCGCCTACGCCCGTTATCCTGAAGATGCCGTTCGGCAGATCGGACAGGGAGACCAGCACCAGCACGCGCTCCCGCGAGAAATCGGGAGAAACGGCGCCTCCTCCCGCCGCGGGAGCGGGGCGCAGGTCGTAGCGGCACTTGTGGGAATTCGAGAAGGCCCACCAGGTCTCGGAGCTCTTGAAAACCTTGAAATCAACCGGCGCGGTGAGAAGCGTGACGCCTTCCTGTCCCGCGCCGCGCCCGAGCTCCGGCATGGCCGCGGCCTTGAGCTTCTGCTCCGCCGGGTCCTCGCCTATCTTGCGCATTTTGCGGTCCAGGTCGGAATCCTCCAGCTTGACGGGGGACGGCTTTTTCCGGCCGCCGCCCATCTCGTTGAGCATGTCCATCATGCCCTGCGGCTTTTCCGCCACCCCGTTGAAATCGCGGTCCTTGACCAGCCGTATCCCGCCCTCCGTGGTCACTGCCGCGGAAGTGGAAAGGCCGGACCTGTATGGGATGTACTGCGACCCGCTGCTGCTGCCGGCGCGCGCGGCCGCCATCGCCTGCGCCGCCATGGCCCTGGGGTCCTGCTCCTCCTCTTCCCTGACTTCGGAGCGCCGTTCGGCCCTCTCTCCCGTCAGAGTACCCAGGTAGTTCACCAGCATCAGCAGCGAGAAAGCCGCGATGAGCCCGGAGAAAATGTAGATAAGCAGGCGCACTATCCTGTTGTCCATGCCTGTAGTATACAAAAACTCCCGCACAAGGATTTAACCAATAGTTATTATTTCTGTAACAGTGCGGCGCTAAAATTTAACCGTATAATTATGAACGAGATGAGTTATTTCCTTAATCCTATCGTTATCCCCGCGGAAGGCCGCCGGGGCGGAGTACGCCCGGCAGCCGGGGACTGGAAGGCGATATGAAATATTGGGCGTACGTGAACAACGAGATCCTCGGCCCTTTCGAGAAGGAGCAGCTGCGGGAGCTTCCGGCATTCTCGCCGTCCCTGCTGGTCTGCCCGCAGACCCCGGTTGGGGAGAAGACGGCGGACTGGAAGGAGGTCTCTACTTACCCCGAGCTGTCCGGCGGCGCGTCCGCCCCGGCCGTAGAAGCGCCCGCTCCCGCGCCTGCCCCCGCCCCGGGTCTCGCCGCGCAGCCCGAGCCGGCCAAGAAAGCCTTCGCAGAGCCCGCCATCGAGCCGGTGAACCTCTCGTTCAAGCCTTTAGGCGGAGGAAAGAGCGTTGACCCTACCCCTCCCCCGTCGCACGCGGCCGGACTGGGGAACATAGAGATAGCGCATTTCGGCAGGCCGGCCTCAGGTCAGCCGGCCTCCGCGCCGCAGCCGCTCCCGGCCCGTGAGCCGGTGCAGGAGCAGGCGCAGGGACCCGCCCAGCAGTCCTCGTCGGCTTTCGACCCTATCAGCCTTTCACAGATAGTCCGGCGCACCGAGACCATCTCGGGGCAGGAAGCGCCGGCTTCAAGGAACGAAGATATAGCGCTGGAACCCAGGGCATCCGGCCTGACCACGCCGGCGCAGGAGACCCCGGCCCCCGCGCCCGAGCCTGTCCGGATGGAGCAGCCGGTCAGGACCCAGTTCCCGCCCGAAGCAGCTCCGGAGGTCAGGCCCGTCCCGCAGCCGGTCATGGACGTGGCCGGCCTGGAGCGCCTGATAGAGAAGCTCGACGCGCTTTCCCGCAGCGCCGCCACGAAGAACGACGTCGAGGCGGCCGTCTCGCCGCTGCGCCAGAAACTGGAGCAGATGAGCCTGCAGCCGGCCTCCGCCGCCTCGGCCGGCGATACGCAGTTCCAGCGCCAGGTGATGGAGAAGCTCTACGACCTCGAGACTTCGATGGGGGATATCAAGAAGAACCTGCAGGCCCCGCCGCCCGCGGCCGCCAGACCGGCGGAGATGAAACCGGAAAAGATATCGGAAACGGTGTTCGGCGTACAGCCCGCGCGCGAGCCGGAGAAGAAGAAGAAGGAACCGGAGCCGCAGAAAGAGCCGGCCAAGCAGGAGATAAAGGACGAAGGCACCAAGAAATCCAACATAGGTATGGCCGTCAAGAAGGTGCTGAAGCTGGTGGTGACCCTGGTCCTGCTGGCCGCGGTGCTCCTCGGCGCCGTGATCGGCCTCAAGAACTTCGGCGTCTTCGACGCCACCAAGTTCATACCTTTCCGGCTGCCGTTCATAGGCGTTCCGGCGCCGAAGCCCGCCGAGGGCGCGGCCCCCGAGGCGCAGGCCCCGGAGGCGGCAGCCCCGGCCCGGGAGGCCGCCGCCCAGCAGCCCCCGGCCGCTGCCGCGCAGGAGGCCAAGGCGCCCGCTGTACCGCCCGAGGTGGTGCCGGAGATAATCTACATCGCCCGGACCTTCGTCTTCAAGAGCAGCGGCGAGACCCTGGAGAACACGCTGGCCGCGACCGCCGAGAAGGCCGGCGGCACTTACAGCGTGGACAACTGGGTGGTCTCCCTGGGGGACGGCGGGAAGTATTCTATCGTGGCCACGGTGCCCGCGCAGGCGGCCGGCCTGGTCTATGCCTTCACGGTGGACAGGGAAAAGAAGCTGGTGGAGCCGGCCAACGACCTCGCCAAGGCGCTGTTCGCCGAGGCGGCGAAGAAGCGCGCCCCCCGCGCCGCGAAGACGGTCAGGAAGTCCGCCGCTGCGAGGAAGCCTGCCGCCAAAGCCGCGGCCAGGCCCAAGCGTCAGCCGGCCAAGGGCGCGGCCAAGCCGGCCGAGGACGAATACGAGTACGTGTACGAGGACGAGGAATAGCGGGGGCCGGATCACGGCCCCGCCCGACGCGGCCCCGCACCAGGCGGGGCCGTTCTATTTCCTGGAGATCTTCAGTGCGCGGCGGGCGGCCGCCGAGCGCAGGCCGTAGCCCACCAGGCGCGAGACCAGCCGGGCAGGCCGCACGCCAGTCGCGGCCCAGAGACGCGGATAGAGGCTGTGCGACGTGAAGCCGGGCAGCGTGTTTATCTCGCAGAACCAAACCCGCTCCGGTCGCTTCGGGTCCACCAGGAAATCCACCCTGGCCATGCCGGAGCAGCCCAGCGCGTGGAAAGCCTTCACGGCCAGGCCGCGCAGCCGGCGCGAGACGGCGGCCGGCAGCGGGGCCGGCAGCAGGAACTCCATGCCGGAGTCGTCCAGGTACTTGGCCTCGTAGTCGAAGAATTCGTGCTTACCCTTCGGCACCACTTCTCCGGCGACGCTGGCGGAGGCCGCGGCCTGTTCTCCCAGCACGCCGCAGACTATCTCCCTGGCCCTGTCGACGCCCTTCTCTATCATCACGGCCGAATCGAACCGGAAGGCCTTCAGCACGGCCGGCTTGAGGCCCGCCCCGGACTTCACCTTGGAAACGCCCACCGACGAGCCCAGCGACACCGGCTTGACGAAAAGCGGATAGCCCAGTGAGGCGGCTTTTTTCAGCAGCGGGCCCATCGAAAGCTTCTGGTGCGCCCGGATGACCACATGCGGCAGCACCGGAACCCCCGCCAGGGCCGCCAGCGCCTTAGAGATCTCCTTGTCCATCCCCACCGCGGAGGCCGTGACGCCGCAGCCGGCGTAGGGAATGCCGGCCAGCTCCATGAAGCCCTGCAGCGCGCCGTCCTCGCCGGTCGTGCCGTGGACGATGGGGAACAGGGCGTCCGGCTTCAGCCTTCCCCCCCCCTTCTTGACGAAGCAGGCCCCGCCGAGCGAGGGCTCGATCTCGGTGCCGCGCAGCCGGCCGGCCAGCAGGTCCGCGGGCTTTACCAGGCGCCAGGCCCCGGCGCGCGGCGCGTAGAGCGGGAATACCGCGAAGCCGGCGTTAGCGAGCTCCGCGCAGACCGTCTTGGCCGATTCGACCGAGACCTCGTGCTCGGAAGACCTGCCGCCGAATATCACGCCTATCTTTTTTTTCATGTCGTCAGCCTCCGCGCTATGCAGCGCCTGCTATGCCCGAAATTATGCCGCCGCCGAGCACCTCGTCGCCGTCGTAGAAGACGGCCGCCTGCCCGGGCGCCACCGCGAACTGCGGTCTGTCCAGGCTCACAGCGGCGCCGCGCCCGCCCAGGGCTACCCGGCACGGGGCCGGCTTATGCCGGTAGCGTATCTGCACGCTGGTCCGCAGCTCCCGGCCCTCCGGGACCCTGAGCCAGTTCAGGCCGGTAACCGAGAACGCGGCGCTGTGTGCGGCGGAAAGCGGTCCCATCACCACCTCGTTGGTCTCCGGCCGGACCTCGGTCACGTAAAGGCGGGCGCCGCCGTGCACGCCCGTGCCGCGGCGCTGGCCCACCGTGAAATTGAAGAAGCCGCTGTGGCGGCCCAGCCGCTTGCCGGACATGTCCACTATATATCCGGGCCGCGGCTTCACGCCGGCCTCCCTGCCGAGATAGGTCCCGTAATTGCCCTGCGTGACGAAACAGATGTCCTTGGACTCCGGTTCCGCGGCGGAAGGCAGGGAGAGCTTCGCCGCGGCCTTCCTGACCTCGCCCTTATTCATGGCGCCGAGCGGGAAAAGCAGATGCGGCAGCTGGGCGCGGCGCAGGCAGTACAGGAAATAGCTCTGGTCCTTCAGCGGGTCCGTGCCGCGGCAAAGGGCGTAGCGCCCATCTTTCTTCTCGATACGCGCGTAATGGCCGGTGGCAAGGTAACCGGCGCCCAGCGAAAGCGCGAGCTTGTAGAGGTAGTCGAACTTGAGGTGCCGGTTGCACTCCACGCAGGGGTTGGGCGTGCGGCCGGCCAGGTAGGAGCCCACGAAATCGCCGATGACCTTCTCGGAGAACAGCCCCTGCGCGCTCTTGAAATAATGCCGGATGCCGAGCGCCTGCGCGGACGCGCGGGCCTTGTCGGCGCTCTCGTCCCCGCCGCAGCACTTGATGCCGCCCCTGCGCTCCGAGAAAAGGCGCAGCGTGACGCCGATGACCTCGTAGC
>JAKAMO010000161.1 GCA_021812825.1 bacterium
GGGAGTCAGCAATGCAGACGTGGTGACAGCAAAGAGATCAAAAGGAGGAACTGCCTGGGGATGGTCCCTTCGGTAACATTCTTAAGTGATTTGACAGGTTCCCGCCGGCCGCTTTCTAGCCTCACGGGCTATATGCTACCCTTATTGCCGGTAGATCATATGGCCGTCACCGGAAAGGGAAAAGCCGAGATAGTCTGCACGGGTTCGGAGCTGCTCAGCGGCAAGTTGAACCTGTACGTCCCGCTTTTCCACGAGAAACTGGCCCCGCTGGGCTTCCGGATAACAGGCGAGCGGTCCTCGGGCGACAGTCTGGAAGGGATACGGGATTCGCTGGCCGCCGCCCTCAGGCGGGCCGACCTCGTGGTCGCCTGCGGCGGACTCGGCCCCACTTTCGACGACCTCACCCGCCAGGCGGCGGCCGCCGCGCTAGGCAGGAGGATCGTATACTCCAAGGGCTGCGAGAAGATATTGGCGTACAACTACGGACTGAAGAAGCTGCCGCCGAATTTCCGCGACCAGTGCCTGCTCGTCGAGGGGGCCAAGCCGCTGGAGAACACCGCCGGCACGGCATTCGGCCAGGTCCTGACCCGCGGCCGCCGCAAGATGCTCGTGCTGCTCCCCGGTCCGCGCAGGGAATGGGAACCGATGTTCCCCAACTTCCTCGAAGAGGAAATCCGTTCATTTTTCCGCTTCCGCCCAGCGCGGGTGGTAAAACTGCACGCGGCCGGCCTCTGGGAAACGCAGGCGGAGAAACTGCTGCGGCCGGTCATGTCGCGCTTCCCGAGACTGGATTTCACGATACTGGCCGGCGCGGGCACGGTTGATTTCCTCGTCTCCGGGGACGATTCCGAAGGGGCCGTCTCCCGGGCGGAGAAGGCCTGCTGTAAAGCCCTTGGGCCGGCGCTGTACGGTTCCGGGGAGGAGACGCCCGCCTCCGCGGCAGGGAAGCTGCTGCTGGCCGCCGGCCGCACCCTGGCCTGCGCCGAATCCTGCACCGGCGGGCTCGCCGCGAAGCTGATCACCGATATCCCGGGCAGTTCTGCCTGGTTCCTGGGAAGCTGCGTAGCATACTCCAACTCCGCGAAGACGGCACTGCTGGGAGTGAAGCGCTCGACCCTGGTCAGGCACGGCGCGGTGTCCTCCGAGTGCGCGGCCGAGATGGCCGCCGGGGCCCGCAGGCGCTTCGGCGCCGATTACGCGTTCTCGGTGACCGGCATAGCCGGTCCTGACGGCGCGGCCCCCGGCAAGCCCGTAGGCCTGGTCCACTTCGGCCTCGCGGGCCCGCGCGGGTGCCGCACCTTCCGCAGGCAGTTCCGCGGGGACCGCGGTTTCATCCGCACGTTCTCGGCCAATTTTATTTTGGACGAGCTCCGGAAAATTATAAAATAACCCCTAGGGAAATACAGGCACCAGGAGACCATATCCATGAAGAAGATATTTCTAGCAACCGCCGCCGCCATGGCGCTCGCCGCCTGCGGGAAGGAACAGCCCGCCCAGGAGGCGGCGGCCCCCACTACGCCGCCGTCGTCCAGCGCTCACGTAGCGGAAGGCTACGTCAAGAAGGACACCTATTTCCGTCTGCCCGGCGCCGCCGGCGGCGAGATCGACCTCGCGGCATACTCTGGGAAGCCCGTCATCGTGATGTTCTTCACCGAAACCTGCCCCTACTGCAGGAAGGCCGGGCCTTTCATTCAAAAGGTCTATACGGCCTACGGCCCCAAGGGTCTCGGAGTGGTGGGCATCTGCGTGCAGGACAGTCCCAAGGCCGCGCTCAACTTCGCGAAGGACCTGGGAGTCACGTTCCCGCTGGCCTACAACGGCGGCGAGATCTCACGCAAATACCGGACCCAGGGCGTACCGTACATCTACCTGCTGAACTCCGGCCACGACATCTACGACGTCTGGGAAGGCTATGACTCCCAGTACGATCAGCCCATAATCTCCGCGGTGGAGAAGCTGCTGGCGAAGAAATAATTTCCGGCGGCTGAGGGGGGAACATGTCAACGGCCATACAGCAGGGCACCATCCTGGTCCACCGCGTCTTCGACGTGGCGGGGGAGATCTCCCTGCCGCGCGCGGAACAGTTGCTGAGCGCGGAAGCGAAAGCGCAGAGGCTAAAGTTCGGCACCGACACCCGGCGCGCTATCATAATGCGGGAGTCCCCGCTGACGGCCGGACTTGGAGAGGAAGCGCTCGACCTCCCCTCCGGCAGGCAGAAGGCGCGCATCTTCGCCCGCGTCTGGAACTACGGCGTCATCTCGGTCACGCTGGAGATAGCCATCCCGGCCGGCACCTCCTGGGAGTCGCTGGTGCGCATGGCCGCCGAGCTGGAGGCCTCCGACGAGGTGGAGTTGCTCGCCATTTCCAGGAAGGACGCCATCAAGAAGCTGATCCTCCCCGCCATGACCGGCCCGGCCGAATGGGAAGTCTACGAGGACTACATCACCTACCTGATACAGAAGGCCGACGGCTCCGAGAACCCGAAGGACTTCATCCGCAGCGTTGACGTGGCGGCGCTGATACTGGCCGAGGACAGAGAGAAGCTCGGAGAGGAATCCCGCAACTTCATACTGGAAAGCGCGATACAGTATTCGTCCTCGGACCTGGCGGTGATAGACTGGAACTCCGCGCTGCTGATAGAGCCTGACGGAGAGCGCGACGTCGCCGACGTGATAGAGTTCTCGCTGACGCACCTGCTGGAGTTCCGTTACTACGACGAGATGCTGGGCAGGAAGCTCGACGAGCTCTACGACACGATGGACCAGAAGAGGGAGAGCGTAGCGAACATCTTCAAGAACGTCTACGCCGATATCGCCGAGGACTCCAGCCGCAAGTACATGGAATTCTCCGAGTTCCTGGGAAGGGTCGAGAACTCGCTGAAGACGGTCGGCGACCCCTACCTGGCGGTCGCGTTCAGGGCCTCGGCCCTGGAGTTCCACTTCGACGACTGGAGGAAGAGCATCTCCCGCAAGATGGAGACCCTGGCCCAGATCAGCCAGATCCTGCACGGGGAGGTCAACACCCGCCGCAGCCACTGGCTCGAAATAATAATAATCCTGCTGATCGCGATCGAGCTGATCCCCTTCATGCAGGGCATCTTCCGCTGAAGGCCCTAGATCTTCTCCAGGGCCGCGATCGCCGCCGCGACCACGGCTTTCGCCTTTCCGCTGATCCCGCCGCTGGCGCGGTACTTTATCTTGAGGAAATTGAGGGGGGTACCCCTCAGCTTAAGCCTGAAGTCGAGGTGCGGCCCGCTCGCGAGGCCGCTGGCCCCGACGTAGCCGATCACGTCCCCCTGCGAGATCCTGGCCCCCGGGCGCACGCCCTTGGCGTAACGCGAGAGATGCCCGTACGTGCTCTCGTACCCGCCGCCGTGCTTGAGGATGATGAGGCGGCCGTTCTGGCCTTTCCAGCCGGCGTAAGCGACCCTGCCGTCGGCTATCGCCGAGACGGGCGTGCCGGTAGGGGCCGCGTAGTCTATGCCGTAATGCGGCCGGAAGATCTTGAGCACCGGATGGAAGCGGCGGGCCGTGAAGAAGGACGAGATCCGCCGGTAATGCAGAGGCGCGCGCAGGAACATGCTGCGCAGCGAATCCCCGTTCTCGTCGTAATAGCCGTCGCCCCAGGCGGCCGCGTTCTTGTCGCCGCTCTCGCTGCCGTGGTAATAGGCCGCGGTGATCCTCTGATAGACGACCTTCCCGGACGGGTCGGTCTTGTAATCCCAGGCAAGCGCCCATTTATCGCCGTCCCGGACCTCGGTCAGGAAGTCCACCGACCAGGAGAAGATGTCGGCGTAGTCGAGGATCACGGCGGCGGGAACTCCGCTGGACGTCATGGATTCCCACAGCGAGGACTTGATGTCTCCGGAGACCATCAAGGAGGACGCGGTGAGCTCCACGGAGGACACCGACAGCGAATAGCCTCCCGAGGATGGCAGCAGGGTGTACTCCTTAAGGTCCTTCGTGACCGTCAGCTTCAGCAGCGCGCCCCAGGTGGAAAAGGTCAGGGAATACGGGTCCTCGGGGCGCAGGCGGCGCAGGTTGAGGCCCCTAGCCAGCTGCTTCGAGACCTTGTAGCGCTCGCCGTCCCCCAGCCCCTCGCTCTTCAGCAGCGAATCCAGGCTGCCGGAGAAGGTGCCGCTGGAGACGCGCACGGGTGGCTCCGACGGACCGGAGACTACCCGTCTCAGGGAATAGACGCCGGCCGCCAGCAGCAGCGCCGCCGCGGCGCCGGCGGCTATCCATTTGTTCCTATCGCTCGAAGATCGCACGTTGTCTGACATAGGCTCAGCAGTAGAGGTAGGTCTCGACCAGCCTCCTTATCTCCTCTTCCTTGCCGAAAAGGCGCTCGCTCAGGCTGCGGTCGTCATAGGCCTTCAGCCGCTTGACCGCCCCGTCGATGACCTGCGGGGGGAACACGCCGCGCTCCTCGAAGGCGGCCCTCGACTTCTCTAACGCCTCGGCGGAAGCCCAGCAGGAGGAAGGCAGCTTGGGGAACTTCTGCTGCAGTCCCGCGTGGGCCTTGTCGTAGATGTTCTTGTCCACGAAATGCCTGTCGGCGAAGGACAGCGCGTCCTTCCGCTCGAACCCCCGGCGGGCCGCCACGCAGAGCGCGGCCAGCAGCAGGTGGACGTTGGCGGAGCCGTCCGCGGAACGGACCTCCACCGTCTGGTTGGATTCGACCGCCGCGGGCGCCGAGCCCGGGTTGGCGTCCTTGACCATCCCGGCGGCGTTCATCCAGCCCAGCGGGATGCGTATCAGCGCGGAACGGTTGCGGTAGGCCCAGCAGACATTGATGGGCGCCTCCTGGTGCGGGACGAGGCGGAAATACGAGGTCGGCACCGTATTGCCGAACGCGGTCATCGGCGCGGCCAGCTCAAGGAAGCCGGCTACCATGCGGCGCGCGGCGGCGGACAGGCCGCCCTTCTCCAGCATGACGCTCCTGCCGTTCTTCATCAGGCAGGTGTGCACGTGCAGACCGGAGCCGGCGTGCCCTATGGAGATCTTCGGGGCGAAGGACACCACGACGCCGTACTTGTGGCCGATGCCGGAAAGTAGCCACTTCGCCACGGCCAGCTGGTCGGCGGCCTCCGAGGCCGGC
>JAKAMO010000036.1 GCA_021812825.1 bacterium
ACAAGGGGAATAGATATTCATTCGGTAAATTCATCACCAAACCGGCCAACCCGAAAATAATAATTGCAGCGATCGACGACCTCACGCTGGAGGACTACGGCTGGCCCGTGCCCCGCAACTACTATGGCGACCTGGTCAGGAAGCTGAACCAGTACGGCGCGAAAGCCATAGTCTTCGACGTCATACTCTCCAAGAGCAAAAGGGAGATGCGAGCGGAGAACCAGAAGTTCGTCGACGCGGTGGCGAGGGCCGGGAACGTCGTCAACCTCGTTTCACAGATATCTGGCACGGATGAGATAATCTACCCTATCGACGGGCTGGCAAAGGCCAGCGCCATAGTGGCGGAGCCGCATGTGGACGCCGCCATCGACCAGGACGGTCAGGTGCGCAAATATCTTCCGTTCTGGGGCAAGTTGTATACCTCGACGTTCCTCTTCGGGTACGCACCGTACGACATCATAACTTACGGCAATACTAAACTAAAGGACCTTCCTATTGCCAGGAAGTTCCCGGATCTCCCGATTCCCTCTATCGGCGTAGCAGGATATTCCCTTTATACCGGAAAGCATCTGTCGCAGCTTTCCGTGGAATTCGAGGAGGCGAAGGTCCTGAACTACAGGAACTTCGTAGAGAGGAAAAAGCATCCCGGCTGGGATAAGGACCCCAGGAACGTCACGGAGTCGACCTTCAGGCATATCTCCATGTCTGATATCCTGAGCGGGAAACTCAGCAATGAGGAGAAAGAGGACCTCAAAGGCTGCATTGCCCTTGTCGGTTCCACTGCCGTAGGTGCTTTTGATCATTCTCCCAGCCCTTTCTGGGGACAGTTGCCGGGCGTGGAGGTACACGCTACTTTCATCGATAACGCCATCAACGGGGATTTCCTGACGCCGCTCTCCAACTTCTGGGTCACTTTGCTGGCCCTGCTGCTGCCGTGGTTGCCCGTCTTTCTCCGAAAGTACTCGCTGTCAACGCTCGTATCTGTCTGTCTTGGCGCTCTGTTCGCGCTCGTGACGCTCTATATGGTGCTGCGCATCGACTGCGTACTGATGCCGTTCGCCACCGTATCGCTGGCGCTTTTCCTGCCTTTCGCCTACATAACCGTCGATAAGGGTCTCGCCGAGGGCCGGGAGAAGAAATGGATAAAGGGAACGTTCGGACAATATCTGTCCCCTAAAGTGGTCGAGCTTGTCACGAAAGACCCGTCCAAGCTCGCCCTCGGAGGAGATAAGCGCGACATGACCGCCTTCTTCCTGGACATAGCCGGCTTCACCACGATGTCGGAGAAGCTGGCGCCTGAGGAGCTCACGGCGATGCTTACCAACTACCTCTCGGGTCTGACGGAGATTATCCTCAAGCACGACGGGACGGTGGACAAGTATATAGGCGACTGCATCATGGCCTTCTGGAACGCGCCGCTGGACCAGGCCGAGCACCGCAAGCTCGCCATCCTGGCGGCGGTGGACTGCCAGGCCGAGATGACGCGCCTGAACGAAGCTCTTACGCAGTACGATATAAAACCGTCCTGCCGCGTCGGCGTCAACTCCGGGCCTATGGTCGTGGGCAACATGGGCTCGAAGACGCGCCTTTCCTACACTATCATGGGCGACTCCGTGAACCTGGCCTCCCGCCTGGAAGGCGCTAATAAGTTCTTCCACTCCAAGATCATGACCAGCGAGTACACCTTCGAGGACATCAAGGAACAGTTCGACTACCGGTTCCTCGGCAGCATACGCGTGGTCGGCAAGGCCATCCCCGTGAAGGTCTACGAGCCTTTCGCGCGCAAGGGGGCTGCTCCGGCGGACGTGCAGAGCATGCTGAAGAATTACGCCGCCGGCATCGAGAAGTTCTACAAGGGAGATTATTCCGGCTCCCTGCCGGACTTCAAGGCAGCGCTGGCGGCGCGACCGGGCGACGGGCCGTCCCAGTACTACATAGAGACTGCGGAGGCGTACGCCAAGGCGCCGCCGAAGGACTGGGACCAGTCCTTCAACCTTACTTCGAAGGGGTGATATGACGATATTCTGGAGAATGCTCCTCGCGCACCTGCTGGCGGACTTCACGCTGCAGTTCGACATAGTCAACAGGCTGAAGCGCAAGAACATGCTGGGAATGTGGATACACTGCCTCACGCACGTCGTGGTCTCCCTCGCGCTGACCTGGAACCACCTGTCCGAGACCTGGTTCAGCGCCTGGGGGACTCCGGTGAACGGCTGGGGCGCGGTGGCGCTGATGTTCGTGGTGCATTACGGCATCGACGAGTTGCGCATCTACAGCATGAAGCGCGGCTACCGCGATAACACGGTGAGCTTTCTGGTCGACCAGACCGCCCATATCTACCTGTTGTTCATGATCTGCCCGGTCTCCATGGGCGCTTCCGCCTCCCTGACCGGGGAGAAATGGGCCGCCATAGCCTCCCTGCTGGTGCTGATCACGCACTTCACCACGGTGCTGATCTACTTCCTCGAAAAGGACATCTTCGGGAAGTCGTTCCCGGACTTCGACGAGAAGTACTTCCTGATCTTCGAAAGGCTCGTAGTCTGGGCCTTCTTCTTCGCTTCCGGCTACTGGTGGGTTCCGTTCGCGGCCCTCTGGATAGTGCAGCTGCTCTACATCAAGCGCAAGCGCATAATGGACCTGAGCGGCCTCAACGTCTGGGTAAGCGTGGTGATATCGGTGGGCATGGGCCTCTGCACCCGCTACGTATATTACGGAAGCCTGTAGCCTGCGTTCAAAGGACATCGATGCTGGAAACCATAGCTAGACAGAAGATAGACGAGGCGGTCTTCACTTTCATCGACGTGGAGACCACCGGGCTCTCGCCGGCCTCGGCCAGGGTCTGCGAAGTGGCGGCCATAAGCTTCCGCGGCCAGGAGCGCGTGGGCACGATGGCCGAGCTGGTGAACCCCGGCATGCCTATCCCGGCAGAGGTCTCCCGCATCCACGGCATCACCGACAGCATGGTCAAGGACAGCCCGCCTTTCTCCGTGATCGCCGGCCGCCTGGTGGACATGATAGAGAATTCCGTAATAGTCGCCCATAACGCCGATTTCGACCTCTCCTTCCTGCGGGAAGAGTTCCGCCGCGCCGGGCTGAAGTTCCCGAGACGCCACGTGGTGGACACCCTTTATATAGCGAGGAAGAACTGGAAGTTCCAGAGCAACAGGCTCGGCAACATAGCGGCCGAGCTCAACATCTCCAACGAGAACTGGCACCGCGCCCTTTCCGACGTGGAGATGACGCGCAAGATCTTCGAGCATTTCATCGCCGCCTTCAAGACGGCCGGCGTGGTCACCGTGAAGGACCTCGCCGAAAAGTGCGGAGGGAAAACATCATGAGAGCTGACAGGCGGCCGTTCAGGCTGGGTGGAGCGCCGGATATAGTCGATTTCGCGGAGGTGGCCTACGGCTACCGGAAGGTGGAGCTCGCGCCCGCGGTGCTCAAACTGGTGGAGAAGCGGCGCGCCGCCCTGGAGGGCCTGCTGGCCGAGGACAGGGTGATGTACGGCATCAATACCGGCTTCGGCGAGCTGGCCAGCCAGCGCGTCTCACGGGAGAGCCTGCGCAGTCTCCAGGTGAACCTGATACGCAGCCACGCCTGCGGCGTGGGCGAGTCGCTGGACGACGCCGAGGCCAGGGGACTGATGTTCGCGAGGGCCAACGAGTTGGCGAAAGGCAATTCAGGCGTTCGCCCTGTGGTCCTTAAGGCGCTGGCCGGCCTGATCAACAAGGGCGTTGTCCCTTTCATCCCGTCGAAGGGATCTGTAGGCGCCAGCGGAGACCTGGCCCCGTCAGCGCATATGGCGCTGACGCTGATAGGCGAGGGCATGGCCAGGCTGCAGGCCGAAACGGGCTGGCGGCCCGCCGCTGAAGTGCTGAAAGCCGCGGGGCTCAAGCCGGTGGAGCTAGCCGAGAAAGAGGGACTTGCGCTCATAAACGGCACCCAGGCCATGAAGGCCGTAGGAGGCCTGGCGCTTTTCGAGGCCATGAACCTCCTGCATTCCTCGGTCCTCGCCGGCGCGATGACCGTGGACGCACTGAAGGGAACTCCGGCCGCTTTCGACCGGCGCATCCACGAGCTGAAGCCGCATCGCGGCCAGGCCGAGGTCGCGGCCCTGCTGGAGAAGTACCTCAGGGGCAGCGGTATACGCGCCTCCCACGCCTCCAACGACAAGCGCGTCCAGGACCCGTATTCGCTGCGCTGCATGCCGCAGGTCATGGGCGCCGCCCTCGATTCGATAAGCTACGCCATTTCGGTGTTCGAGACCGAGCTGGCCAGCGTTACCGACAATCCCCTGCTGGTTGAGGGGGGCCGGCGCGGCGCGATAGACGTGATATCCGGCGGCAATTTCCACGGCCAGGCCGTGGCTTTCGCCGCCGACTTCGCTGCCATAGCGGTCACGGCCCTGGGCAACATCTCGGAGAGGCGCATAGCGCAGCTCGTCAGCGATTTCAAGGTGCTGCCGCCGTTCCTGGCGCGCAACCCGGGCCTGGAGAGCGGCTTCATGATAGCCCACGTCACCGCCGCCGCCCTCTGCAACGAGAACAAGGTGCTGAGCCACCCGGCCAGCTCCGACTCCATAACCACTTCCGCCAACAAGGAGGACTTCGTCAGCATGGGCATGACCGCGGCGCTGAAGCTCAACACCGTGGTCAACAACGCGGCGTGTATAACGGCCATAGAGCTGCTGGCCGCGGCCGAGGGCATAGAGTTCCACCGCCCGCTCAGGTCCAGCGCGCGCATCGAGGCTGTGCTGGCCAAACTGCGCGAGATCTCCCCGTCGTTCAAGGGTGACGAGGTCTTCTCCGACCGCATCGAGACCGTCTCCCAGGCCATACTCGGCGGACATTTCATCTGAAGCAGGAGTTCCCCCTATGATAAAGACCATACGCGCCCCGCGCGGCAATAAGATATCCTGCAAGGGCTGGCAGCAGGAGGCCGCCCTGCGCATGCTGATGAACAATCTGGACCCCGAAGTGGCCGAGCGCCCCGAGGAGCTGGTGGTCTACGGCGGGCGCGGCCGCGCCGCGCGCAACTGGGACTGCTACAACGCCATTGTCTCTTCGCTCCGCAAGCTGGAGAACGACGAGACGCTGCTGGTGCAGAGCGGCAAGCCCGTAGGCGTGCTGCGCACGCACGAGTACAGCCCGCGCGTGATCATCGCGAATTCCAACCTCGTCGGGAACTGGGCGAATTGGGAGACCTTTGACGAACTCGAGCGGAAAGGCCTGCTGATGTACGGCCAGATGACGGCCGGCTCCTGGATCTACATCGGGACGCAGGGCATACTGCAGGGCACCTACGAGACCTTCGCCGAGTGCGCCCGCAAACATTTCAAGAGCGACCTGGCCGGCAAGCTGACCGTGACCGGCGGCCTCGGCGGCATGGGCGGCGCCCAGCCGCTTGCGGTCACGATGAACGGCGGCGTGGCGATAGTGGTGGAGGTGGACGAGAGCCGCATACAGATGCGCCTTAAGACCCGCTACGTGGACACGATGGCCCGCAGCCTCGACGAGGCGCTCGCGATGGCGCAGAAGGCCATGAAAGCCCGCGAGCCGCTTTCCATCGGCCTGCTCGGGAACTGCGCCGAGGTGCTGCCGGAGATGGCGCGCCGCGGCGTGAAAATAGACGTCCTGACGGACCAGACCTCCGCGCACGATCCGCTGCGCGGCTATATCCCGAAAGGCTATTCCGTAGAAGAGGCCTCCGGACTGCGCGCGAAAGACCCTAAGAAGTACGTGCGCCTCGCGATGGAGTCCATGGCCATACACGTGGAGGCCATGCTGAAGCTGCAGAAGGCCGGCGCCGTCACCTTCGACTACGGCAACAACATCCGCACGATGGCCTTCAAGCAGGGCGTAAAGCGCGCCTACGACTTCCCGGGTTTCGTGCCGGCGTACATCCGCGGCCTGTTCTGCGAGGGCAAAGGCCCGTTCCGCTGGGCAGCCCTTTCCGGAGATCCTAAGGACATAGCCGTCACCGACGCGGCGATAAAAAAGCTGTTCCCTAAGAACGCCCACCTGAACCACTGGCTGGACATGGCCGCCGAGAAGGTGGCCTTCCAGGGCCTGCCGGCGCGCATCTGCTGGCTGGGCTACGGCGAGCGGCACCTGGCCGGCCAGGTCTTTAACGACCTGGTGAAGAAGGGCAAGGTCTCGGCGCCGATAGTGATAGGCCGCGACCACCTGGACTCCGGCTCGGTGGCCAGCCCCTTCCGCGAGACCGAGGCCATGAAGGACGGATCGGACGCTATAGCGGACTGGCCGATACTTAACGCGCTGGTCAACACCGCTTCGGGCGCCAGCTGGGTCTCTTTCCACCACGGCGGCGGCGTCGGCATGGGCTACTCGCTGCACGCCGGTCAGGTCACCGTGGCCGACGGCACGAAGGAGATGGCGGAACGCCTTAACCGCGTGCTGACAAACGACCCGGCCATGGGCGTGCTGCGCCACGCCGACGCCGGTTACGACGAGGCGAAGGCTTTCGCTAAAAAGACGGGCGTAAAGATCCCGATGATGAAGTAAGGAGAACGACAATGGCTTCAGAATTCAGCTTCGACGTGGTTTCCAAGGTGGACTATAACCTGGTGGACGAGGCGATAGCCACCGCGATGAAGGAGATAGTCAACCGCTACGACTTCAAGGGCGTGACCAGCGAGATCAACTTCGACAAGAAGGCGAACTCGATAGCGCTGCAGTCGGCCGACGAGTACAAGCTCAAGGCCCTCTACGACGTGCTGCTTACCAAGCTCAGCAAGCGCGGCCTGCCGCTTAAGAACTTCGCGCAGCAAAAGGTGGAGAGCGCCCTCGGCGGCACCGCCAAGATGGCCGTGAAGGTACAGAACGGCATACCGCAGGACAAGGCCAAGGAGATGGTGAAGGCCGTCAAGGAGCATAAGTTCAAGGCCAACGTCTCGATACAGGGCGACGCGCTGCGCGTGACCTCCAAGTCCAAGGACGAGCTGCAGGCCGTGATGGGCGTGCTGCGCGCCGGGGACTTCGGCGTCACCGTGCAGTTCGACAACTTCCGCTGATGGCCACGCTCTTCACCGGCATAAAGCAGCTGCTGACCTTCGCCGGCGACTCCTCTCCCCGCGCGGGGGAGGCCATGCGCGAGACCGGCCTCGTGAAGAACGCTGCCGTGCTGGTGGAGAACGGCGTGATAGAAGCCGCGGGACCGCGGGCCGCGGTGTCGCGCCACCGCCTGGCGAAGAAGGCGAAGGTGGTGGAGGCGGGCGGCGTCTGCCTGCCGGGCTTCGTGGACAGCCATACGCACATGGTCTTCGCCGAGCCGCGCCTGAAGGATTTCTCGATGCGCACCGCCGGCGCCTCCTACCAGGAGATCAAGGCCGCCGGCGGGGGGATAGTTTCCAGCATAGGCGCCGTCCGCAAGCAGGCGCCGAAGGCCATGTCCGCCCAGCTGGCCGGCCGGGCCGCGCGGTTCCTGGAATGCGGCACCACCACCGCCGAAGTTAAGAGCGGATACGGCCTTTCGCTCGACTCCGAGCTCAAGATGCTGCGCGCCGTGCGCGACGCTAAAAAACTCACGCCGCTGGAGCTAGTCCCGACGCTGCTGGCGGCCCACAGCGTGCCGCCGGAGTTCAACGGCGACGCTCAGCGATACCTGGATTTCGTGACGACGGAGATATTGCCGAAGGTGGCGCAGGAGGAACTGGCCGTCTTCGCGGATATCTTCTGCGAGAAGGGGTATTTCACCCCGGAGCAGACCGAGGCCTACCTTAAGGAGGCCGCGCGCCTGGGCCTGCGGCCCAAGGTGCATTCCGAGCAGCTCTCCAATTACGGCGGCACCCGCGCCGGGGCCGCGGCCGGCGCCGTCAGCGCCGACCACGCCGACCATGTCTTCGCGCAGGACATAGCGGCGATGCGTGACGCCGGTACTATCGCCACGCTGTTGCCGGCCTCCAACTACTACCTGGGCCTGGCCAAGTACCCGCCGGCCAGGGAGATAATAGCCGAGGGCGTGCCGGTGGCGCTGGCCACGGACTTCAACCCCGGGACCTGCCCCTGCTGGAACATGCAGTTCGTGCTTTCCGCGGCCTGTACGCGCTGCGCGATGACGCCGGAAGAGGCGCTCTGCGCGGCTACCGTGAACGGGGCCTGGGCGCTGGGGTTGGGCGACCGCTGCGGCGCCGTGGTCCCGGGCATGCAGGCCGACCTGGCTTTCTTCGAC
This sequence comes from bacterium, assembly GCA_021812825.1. The sequence goes on from JAKAMO010000036.1 coordinate 8,191, forward strand.
GCCGATGACTACCGGGAGCTCTGCTACTATTTCGGCGGCAGCCAGTGCCGCATGACGGTCAAGAGAGGCCGCGTAGTCTACGAGAAGGACCAGAAATGAAGATCATCCTGTTCGACATCGACGGAACCCTGGTGAAGGCCGGAGGCGCCGGGCGGCGGGCGCTGGACCATGCCGTGGAAGAGATGACCGGGTATAAGAACGCCTGCGCGGAAGTGCAGCTGCAGGGCGCTACCGACAAGAACAACTTCGAGAACGCCTTCAAGGCTGGCGCGGGAAGAAAACCCAAAGCCCGCGAGCTGGCCGAACTGACGCGCAGATACGTGGCCCGGCTGCCTCTCGAGGTAAAAGCCTCCGTCAAGGCAAAAAAGTATTTCAAGGTCGAAGGTGTGGAGAAGTTCCTCTCCCGCCTGGCTGCCAGCAAGGACGTCCTGATCGGCCTGGGTACCGGCAATCTCAAGGACGGGGCCTTCATAAAGCTGGAACCCTCGGGCCTGCTGAAGCATTTCGCGTTCGGCGGTTACGGCTGCGATTCCCACCACAGGAGCGAGGTGCTGAAGAAGGCGGTGCAGCGCGCGGCGAAGCTGGCGGGAACTCCGGTGCGGGAAAGCCGGGTCTACATCATAGGGGACACGCACCGCGACGTGGAGGCCGCCAAGGAGGCGGGTTACCACAGCGCCGTGGTGCTGGACGGCTTCGGGGACAAGGCGCTTATCATGCGCTCCAACCCGGAGCTGGTCGAGAAGGATTTCTCGGACATGAAGCCCTGGCTGATCTGGCTGGGCCTGGAGCAGGACCCCCGCGGAGTGAGGAGGGGTACCTATATCTGCCCGGATTCCCCGATAGAGCACGCGCATTACGGCCGCACCGGCATGGACCTGCGCGACATCGAGCTGGGCATGAAGAAGCTGCGCGAGGCCAAGAGAAGGGCCATAGGCAAATGAACATCGAAGATACTCTTACCTTCGGGGATATCCGGGAGATACCGGAGCTGCTGGAGGCCTTTTCCGCGCGGGCGGGAGAGGTGAAGCGCGGCGCGCTGCGCTCAGCGGACAAGACGGTCTACCTGGTGGGCCGCGGCTCCTCGGGTACCGCCACGCTGTTCGCCAAGTATATCTGGGAGACCTACGCCGGCACCATAGTGAACTTCATCCACCCGCATTCCATCTTCGAGGCGAAGAAGCCGCTGAACTTCAAAGACCAGGCGATCTGGGCCTTCTCGCAGTCAGGCCGCAGCCAGGATATCGTGGCCTGCCTCGAACGCCTGATGAAGTGGGGGGCTAAGGGCGTCGCCGTCACCAACGAGGCCGACCTTAAACGCAACCCGCTGGCACGGCTGGCCGGGCGTCATATACTGCTCTCGCATTCCAAGGAAGTTCCCGTGGCGGCCACCAAGAGCTTCGAGCTGCAGCTCTGGGCCGTGCTGTGGACCGCGCAGGCCTGGGCCCGCTGTTTCAAGCCCGATGATTTCAAAAGTACCATAGCGGCGGCGCGCAAGGCCGCCGCCGAGAATTACGGCGGAGGGGAGCTGGTGGCCAGGGTAAAGAAGGCCCATATGCTGGGTTTCGTCGGGCGCGGTCCTTTCAACGCGGTAGCCGAGGACTCCGCCCTGAAGTTCCGAGAGATGGCGAAGGCGCACGCGCTGGGCTATTCCGCGGCGGAGTTCCTGCACGGCCCTGTAGGGGCCTACACCCCCAGGGACTTCGTCTTCCTGTTCTCCCCGGCGGACAAGCTGCCGGAGGACATCCTGAAGGTGAAAAAGGCGCTCGAAGAGCGCGGTACGCCTTATCACGTGGTCAAACCGGGAGCGCTGAAATACCCTTTCAGCTGCATCCCCGTCGACATCCGCATGAAGAAGCTCGCCCTGCGGCTGGCGCTGGCCAAGGGCCTGAACCCGGACAACCCCAAAGGCCTCAACAAGGTCACGCAGACTTTTTAAAGGGAGCGCGTTCCCGAACGGAAAAGGCCGGCTTTAAGCCGGCCTTTCCATATTCCCGGGCTATACTACAGCTTCCGTTCTTTGCCTTCCCAATCCATGAAGTGGACGCCGTCCATCGCTGAAATGATGATCCCGTCGCGCGTCGGCTGCAGCGTGCTGCGCCAGAACCTATCGCGCACGCTTTCAGGCAGCTCCCAGGCCGAATAGGGGCCGTTCGGGTCGTCGCCGGTCCTCACCAGATAAGAGTTGCCTATCGTGAACCAGAGCGCGCCGTTCTCCTCCCTGACCAGCGAGATGTCGCCTCCGTCGGTCGTGAGGCCCCTCAGTACATTGTCGATGGTGAACGACTCGATGGACCTCCCGCCGCGGGTAAGGATATTGAACTGCGGAGAGTCGAATTCCTTCTTCGACACGCCGTCAGTGCTTATGACCGTCAGAGTTATGCGCGATTTCCTGTTGTAGCCCCAGAGGGTCCCGTCCGGGGCCGCCCACAGGTTGGCGCCCAGCCTGAAGTAGTCGTTCCAGAGCTTGCGGGCCTTGCCGCCGGGAGGGCAGATATAGGTCACTTCCTTCTTCCCTTCCCGCGCGGGGACTATGTAGTTGATGCCGTCCTTGAGCTTCACCCCTATGAGCGGGGACTTGGGTCCCAGGGCGCCGGGGACCGTCCACGTCCGGCTTCCGGCTGTAACGGTTTTCCTGTCCACGGAGAGTACGGCTACGCCAGGGGCTCCGGCCAGGCTGCTCCGCAGGAAAGCGTCCATCAGGGCTTCCGGTCCTGTGCCGGTCAGCCACGGTTTCGCGGCCTCCCGGGCCGCGGTCGCGAGGCTCTCCCACTTCACCGGGGCGTCCCCGGAAGGGAGCTGCGCGTAATAGAAGCCGTCCTTGCGGCGCTCCGCAATTCCCGGGACCTTCCCGCGCACGAAGTCCGCCCTCCATGAATCCGGCAGGACCGCACGCAGCTTAAGGCCGGCCGCGGCGCTGCCCTTCATCAGCACGCCCGGCTTGTCGTAGCGATCGCAGTATACCCAGACGTCCCCGTCGGGCGCGGACATGGTCTGGCCGCGCACGAAGGCCGGCACAGGGAAGAAGTAATTCGGCAGCCCCCCGGCCGAGTCGTCCGGGAAGACGACGGCGCGGCGGCCTTCTTCGTCGATAAGGAAGACCTCTCCTGTGAAAGGCTTCTGCACAAGCATGACGTCCGAAGTTCCCGCGGGCTCGCGGAATGAAAGGCTCAGCGGATATACCGGCCAGGTCACGTCGGCGGCTTTATGGTTCAGGACGGCAAGCCCGACGAAGGGGGGGATGGCCGGCGCGACGAGCAGCAGGGAGGCCAGCAATACTTTGGCGGCCGCCCGGGCTTCCCGCCGCGCGTAGGCGCGGCAGAGCAGGCGGAGCGCGAAGAGGGCCCCTGCCAGAGCGAGCGCGCCCGTGAGGGTATTCAGCAGGGCCAGCGGGATGAGCTTGAGCATCAGCTGCTGGAACAGGGCCGCAGACAGCAGCGGGACGGCCGTGAGGCCGAGCAGGGCGGCCGCCGCCAGGCCGCCGGCTACCGCGTTGCGGAAGGCGTAGGAGAGGGTAAAGCCGTACAGCGCGAGGAATGCGGCGTAGAAGACGTAATGGCGCGCCACGTGCGTGTTCACGAAGGTCAGGCGGTCGAAGGGCAGCGAGAAGCCCATCAGGGCGTAGACGACCGCTATGAGCAGCGCGGCCTGGGCCAGCGCGGCGGCCAGCGCGGAGAACACCTGCCTGTACTGGCTTTCGGGCAGAGGCTGCTCGGCCGCCCGCGCCCCGTCGGAGGCGGCGTCCGAGCCGGCGGTCCCGGCCAGCGTCATTATCGCCAGCGGGAGTCCCGCCAGCGCCCAGAAGAGCATAGCGAGATTCACGGCTTCCGGCCCCGTCATGCTCCGGGGATGGAACAGCATCGCCGCCGGAACGGAGAGGAGCACCGCGCCGAGCATGACGAGGAAGGTCAGACGGCTTTTCCTGAATTGAAGCGTAAGCATGTTCTTCATAAAGTTTCCCCTATTCTCCGAGCAGTACCTTGAAGGTCTCTTCCAGCGGCATGGGGGAAATATCGGCCCCCGCGAATGACTTCTCCAGTTTGAGCTTCTCCAGCGTCCCGCGCCCGAGGACGGCGAACTCACGCACGGCCCCGGCCGAGCGCAGCGGTATCAGGCCGTCCAGCTCCGGCGCTCGGCCTTCCAGCCTGACGCCGGCCTTGAAGACCTCGCCGGTGAGGAACTCGGCGCTGTGCTGCGCGCTTATGACGCCGTTGCCGAGCACGCAGACCCTGTCGAGTATGCCGCCCATCTCCCCCATGCGGTGGTTGGAGACTATTATGGTTTTGCCTCCGTCCGCCAGCTCGTGGATCAGGCCGTTGAGTATGTGGTCCCTGACCAGGTAGTCCAGGCCGGAAGTGGGCTCGTCGAGGAGCAGCAGTTCCGGGTTATGGGCCACGGCCGTTATCCAGGCGAGCTTGGCGAGGTTGCCCTTGCTGAGAGCGGCTACTTTCGCCGTGCCGTCCAGCTCCAGTTTTTTACAGAGTTCCACGGCCTTCTGCATGTCCCAGCGCGTAAAGAAGCCGGCGCGGAAATCCAGGACTTCCTTCACCGTCATGAACTGATGGAAAGCGGGTTTTTCCGGGACATAGCCGATAAGCCCGCGCAGCCTGCCGCTCCCGTCCGGGCCGGACCCCAGTATCTCCACGCTGCCGGAATCCATCGCCGTAAGGTCCATAAGTATATTGAAGAGGGTGGTCTTGCCGGAGCCGTTGCGCCCCAGTATGCCCACCACTTCTCCTTTGGAGGCGGAAAGGTCCAGCCCTTTCAGCACCTGTTTCCGTCCGAAAGCCTTCCTCAGGTCTTTTGCGGTCAGGATGTCGGGGTTCATATAAGTTTCCTCTTTATCGAAGAGATCATCTTCTCTATCTCGCTCCAGGAAAAACCGCTCTGCATGGCGCCTTTCAATGCCGCTTCCAGGGTTTCAAGTACCTTCCTGTCGGTATCCTCCGCCAGCTTTGCCGCGCGGGGGGAAATTACGTTCTCCTGTCCGCGCAGGCTCTCGAAGAAGCCCTCGGCGGTCAGCTCCCGGTAGGCGCGCGCCACGGTGTTCGGATTGACCTTCAGGTCCGAGGCCATTTTCCGTATGGACGGCGCCGCGTCGCCCGGTTTAAGGAGGCCTTTCTTGACGAGTCCCTTCAATCCCAGCTTTATCTGGTCGTAGATGGGGACCTGCGAGGTTTGATTTATCGTTATCATAACTGTACCACCATGCTAGTACACTAATAGTCTAGCAGGGTCCATTGCGATTGTCAAGACCAAAAATGAGAAAGCCAGAAGGATGTGCGAGGATGGGGACGTCCCTTCCGTGTCCCGTCTGAAAGGCCCGATCTGGCGGACCTTCCGTTTTTCTGCTGCGGTGGGGCGGGAAGCCTTACGGCTTGTTCATCCAGACAGAGAGCTCGTCCCACTTGGAGACCTTCGCCCAGGCCAGGTCCTGATAGCCGGGTCCAGAAGTGTCGGGGGGAAAGTAGGCGGCAATGCCTCGGATCTGGGCGTAGTTGCGTGGGCCGGACGGGGTGCCGCCCGGGTCATTATTCGCGCGGCTGTATATGACCAACTCGCCGGTAATATAGCTCATCAGCGACTGTGCAGCGTTCTTAACGGCGACGCTCTTGGTTCCGTCCGCTACGAGGGCGGCGAAGTGGTGGAGGTCCCTGTTGTAGGTAAGGTTGAACCTGGTGGCCTTGGTGCGGGAGTCCTTCGCCAGGGCTTTCTCACCTGAGGCCATCAGCGTCTCGGCGAAAGCGTTGGTAAGCGCCGGCAGTTTGGCCAGGGCGGAGGCGCGCACGACGCTCTGCGTGGAGCCGCGCTTCTTCTTCTTGTAATGATCGGAGAAAACGTCAATGGCGCCCCTGGTCAGTTCTTCGCCTCCCATCGCCGGCTTTTTTGCTACGAAAGCCAGGAACTCGTCGTAGGTCTGCCCGTCGCCCGGCTCTATCTCCTCCGAGCCGAGGATGTAGTCCACCCCATCGCGGATCTCGTAATCCACCTCAGCCATCTGCATCAGGCAGGCGTCGGAACCGAGAACGTCCAGATGCCCTATCTCGTCCAGCATCAGCTTCAGCTGCGGGGTGTTGATGTGGTTGCCGCTGACCTCGTCATAGGAGATGCCTTTTTCCGGAGCCCGGGAGCGGTCCCAGCCGGAACCGTGGTTCCAAAGGATAAGCATGTACTTCCTGGCGGGATAGTTGCTCTTGCCCCATTTCACAAAATCGACCACGCTCTTGTAGTCGCCCATGTCGACGTTGCCGAGGTCGGCCAGTACCGGGGAGGCCAGCTTATTGGCGTTGCGGTCCCTGACGATGCGGTAGCGGCGCACCCCTTTCCAGTCGCCGTCGGTGTTGTCGTAGGCTGGGCCGCGGCCGGCCTCGACCAGGACGTTCATTTTGGGAGTGGAGCCGGTCCGTTCCATCTCGTTCATGTCTTTGATGAGGAATCTTTCCAGGTCGTTCTTGCCGTTGCCGAAGACCATGATGGTCCACTCTGCCGGGCCGCCGGCGGACTGGCCGCCGCCGTTGCCGAAAAAGCCTTTATCCTTCGCCGTGGAGGCAGCAGGCACCTCGATGCCTGAAAGACGCGCACTGAGGGAGCCGAGGTTGTCGCTGTTAAGGGTGAAATCGTCCGCTGAAACTGCGGAAACCGAGAGTATGCCGGAAAATACCGCGCACAAGGCCCGTCCTATCATGTTGTCCTCCGTAAGATGCCTGTAAATCCGGACGGTGCCTTGCTGGGGAGCAGGCGGCCTTCAGCGGTATACATTGCTATCTCCATAGTCTGTAGTTGTCTATCCAGAAATTATGGCAGAAAAGGCAGTCTGGCGCATCGGACCAATGGCCCTGATCCAGGAGAAAAAGGACCTACTAGGCGCCGGGCCCCTTCCTGCAGTGCCTCCTTAACCGCTGAGATAGCTATGGCCGCGGGGAAAAAGGGGACACCCTGCCTATCTCATGACGATAGGCAGGGTGTCCCCGGATTTAGGATCTGCTTTGCCGGATCCGCTAGAACCTGGCCCAGAGCTTCCTGGCCAGCTCGCAGGACTTGAGGGAGATTTCCTCCTCGTCGAGGTCCAGCTTCAGCTTCTTGCCCTCCATCAGCACGCGGCCGCCGCAGATCGTGGTGTCCACCACGCTCTGGCTTATGCCGAAGATAAGATGGCCGGCGAAGTTGGCGGCGTCCATGGGCGTAGGGGGGATATAGTCGATTATCGCCAGGTCGGCGGCGAAGCCGGCCTTGAGCTCGCCGAGGTCCTTGAAGTAGCGGTTGGCTATCCTGGCGTTGTTCAGCAGCAGGGCGTTGGCGGTCTCCATGAAGCCGCAGGCCGGGTCGCGCTTGAGATGCTGCATCCAGAGGCCGCAGCGCACCTCCTCCAGCATGTTCACGGTCATGGCGTCGGTGCCCAGGCCCACGAGGATGCCCTCGTCGGACATCGACGTGATGTCGGCGATGCCTACCGCGTTGTTGGCGTTCGACTGCGGATTGTGGACAACGGCGGTGCCGGTCTCCTTAAGTATCTCCACTTCCTTCTCGTTGACGTGGACGCAGTGGGCCGCTATGGACTTGCGGCCGAGTATGCCGAAGTCGCGCAGGCGCTCCACCACGCGCATCTTGTGATGGGATTCGCACTGGAGCTGGTCGGAGGTGGACTCGGCCGTGTGGATATGGAAGCCGACGCCCATCTTGTGACCGCGGTAGGCGGCTTCCTCCAGCGTCTCGTCGCCTATGGTGAACGAGGCATGCAGGCCGAACAGGGCCTTCACCTGGTTGTCGTTGCGGGCGTTGCAGGCGGCTATGAACGAGGAGTTCTCGTCCAGGCCCTCCTTCGCCTTCTCCTTGCCGTCGCGGTCGGAGACCTCGTAGCAGAGGCTGGCGCGCAGGCCGGTCTCCCTGACGGCCTTCTCGACGGAGGCGAGCGAGCCGGTTATCGCGAAGGGGCTGGCGTGATGGTCTATTATCGTCGTGGTCCCCTTGCGTATCGCGTTGATCAGCGGGATGACCGCGCTGTAGTAAGAGTCGTCGTTGGTGAGCTTCTTGTCGAGCCGCCACCACAGGTTGTTGAGTATCTCCACGAAGTTCTTCGACGGGTCAGCCTTGCCGAGGCCGCGCGCGAACGTGCTGTAAAAGTGCATGTGCGCGTTGATGAAGCCCGGCATCACCAGCTTGCCGGAGGCGTCGATCACCTTGGAATATTTGCCGCGGAAGCTCTTCTGCGGGGCGATCTTCTTTATCAGGCCGTCCTCGATCAGCAGGGCGTGGCCGTACAGGACCTTGTTCTTCTCGCCCAGCGTGGCGATGATGCCGTTCTTTATAAGGATGGTTTTTGCGGTGTTCTTCTTCATGATGTCCTATTCCGGGCAGACCTTGAGCTCTGCCGGCGTGCGCTTCCTCATCTTCAGCGCGCCGGAGAAGCATTTCTTCACGCAGAGGGAGCAGCCTATGCATTTTGAGGCGTCGAAGCCGGGGACCCTGTCCCCGTCCAGCTCCACCGCCAGGTAACCGCAGCGCTCGCAGTTGCCGCAGTGGCGGCAGAGCTCCGCGTCCACGGAGGGGATGTTCTTTACCGGCGTGAGGTCCGGGAAGTTGGTGACCGGCGCCGGCAGAGCGCAGCCGGTGAACTCCCCTACGGACCCGTAGCCCTTCTCCTCGAGCATATGGCTGAGGCCGCTCTCCAGCTCGCCGATGATGCCGAAGCCGTATTTCATAACTACCGTGCAGAACTGCACGGTCCGGGCTCCCAGGGCGAGGAAATGCGCGGCGGCCTTGTAGTCCATCGGACCGCCGTTGCCGGATATCGGTACTCCGAGGTTGACCGCCTTGGAGATGGTGAGGTTGCTGATAGGCGCCACGCCCTCGCCGCTCATGCCGACTATCATGCCCTCTTCCCAGTTCCCCTTGCCGGAGAGGCGCTTGCGGAAGGCCAGCGCCGGGAAGGAATTGGCCAGCGTGATGCCGGCCTTCTTGTGCGGGTATTTCGCGTAGACCTGCTTTATCGCGTTGACCACCTGCCAGATGGAGGTGACCGCGCCGGTCAGCTTGAAGAGCTTGGGGATATCCGGATCGGATACCTGCATGACCCAATCGATGATCTTGGCAGCGAGTTCCGGGTCCTGGGAAACTATGTCCCCCTTGGTGCCGTCGCCGCCCTGCGGGCAGGACAGCGAATATTCTATAGCCATCGCTCCGGCCTTCTCGAGCTTGAGCGTGTTGCTCTGCCAGCCCTTGCGGTCGAACTCGTCGTTGCCGGTGACGGGGCCTCCGGTGGAGGCCGCTGTCAGGCGGTCGGGATATTCCTTCACGAGCCTCGCCACTTCCCTGCAGACGCGGTCGAGAGGATGGCCGGAGACGTTGTCGGAATTCCCGTAGGTGTCCTGGCTGAAGGTCACCATGTACTCGGAGGGGATATGTATATCCAGCCCGTCGAAGGCGGTCTTCATGACCACGCCGGGCCAGCCGGCCTCGTAGGCGCGCTTGACCTGGTCGTAGCCGTCGGAATGGGGGGAGGCGGAGATGATGAACGGCGACCTCAGCTTCCGGCCGAAGAAGTCGGTGGTCAGGTCCACCGGCTTCAGGTCGCGGCCCGCCAGTATGACATGGCTCTTCTTGTGGTCCTTGAAGACGGGGATCTTTTCGCCCTGCATCCAGGCGTGGGCCTGCATGGCGGCGTTCTTGCCGGAGGCCGAACCCTCCACCACGGTGGCGGCCCCGTCCTTGCAGTCGCCGGCGAGGAACACGCCCTTCTCGTTCTTGTCCTTGAATACCGGGATGTTCTTGATGGCCAGCACGGTGAACTGGATGTCGGCGCGGACCTGCTCCGTGCCGGGGATGTCCTTCGACTTGCCGTCGAGGCGCACTATCCTTATCCCCTTGCCGCCCTTCAGGATGCCAGTGATGCGGCTGCGGCCGTTGATGTTGATGCCGGCCTTCAGTATGTCGCGCAGCTCGTGTTCCGGCAGCTGTATGTCGCCTATGTTCTTGCGGGTGAAGATCTCCGCTTTGGCCGCGCCTAGCTCCAGCGCCTTCATCGCGCAGTCCGCCGCCACCGCGCCTCCGCCTATGACGGCGACGTTCCTGCCCTTTACCTTGTATTTCGAAGTGTTGCGCAGGTACTCGAGGCCTTCCACTCCGAGCGCCTCGTTATCTATGTTGAGCTTCAGCTGCTCCTCCACGCCGGCGGTCACTATGACCGCGTCGTATTTCTTCAGCAGGGCGGAGGGTTCCTTGACGGACGTGCCGGTCTTTATCGAAATGTCGCCGAGGGTCTTGATCCATTCTATCTCGGTGCGCAGCACTTCCTTCGGGAAGCGCGCGTCGGGTATCAGGTTGGCGGCGCCGCCGGCCCGCTTGTCCTTTTCGAAAACGTCGACCTTGTAGCCCAGCTGCGCCAGCGTGCCGGCCGCTGCGAAGCCGGCCGGGCCGGCGCCGACTACCGCCACTTTCCTGTCGTTGGGTCTCGCCTTCCGGAACTTGGGCATTACGCCGAGTTCCTTGGCTTTCTGCACCACGGTGGCCTGTACCGGCGGGATGTTGATAGGGTTGTCGAACAGCTTGCGCGAGCAGGCCTTCACGCAGAACCAGTCCGGGCAGACCGCGCCGCAGACGCCGCCGAAGGTGTTGTGGCCCATGATCAGCGCCGCGCTGCGCTTGAAGTCGCCCTTCTCCATCCGGCGCGCCGCCATGATGAAATCGGCGGGGGAGCAGTCGGCCGGGCAGGCCTTCTGGCAGGGCTTGTCCTCGCAGTAGAGGCAGCGCTCCGCCTCGCTCTTGAGCTGCGCGTCGGTGAGGAAGGTGATCTTCTTCATGTTCGTACCTCTGGTCACATTATGTGCTGACTAGATTTTATAATTTTACGCGCGTTTATGTTTAATTCGCGCCTTCAGGCGGAAATGCTCGCAGTCGTAGAAGAAGCGGCGGAACACCAGGAAGCGCCACCCTCCCTTCTTTACTTCCTCGTCGGCCCTGTCGGAAAGTTCGACGACCTCCGAAGTCTCTGGCAGGGCGATGATGTGAGAATGCCAGCACGGCAGATGAGAGGGCTCGTCCAGCCTCAGGTCCAGCACTCCTCCCTGTCTTCTGTGGCAGAGATCTTCCGTGTTAAGTTGCGCCTCGAAGGAGTCGGGGGAAAGCTGGCGCAGCGGGGAACTGAAGAAGACCTCGGCTTCGTAACGCCCGTACTCCGCGCTGACGCGGCCGATCTCTGAGCGGAGGATGTTGCCCCGCGAGTCGCTGAAAGAGGAGAGCGGGATGGACGGAAGGTAGAATTTTCTGGAGTTTAGCGCCGTTTTCCTGGTTTCAGTGAGGAACATCCAGGCGCGGACGGCGCGCGGCCCGGATTCGGGCTGGAAGATATATACGGTGGAGGAGGGGATGCCGGTGCGCTTTACGGCCGAGGAAGAGTTGGTCAGCAGTATATCCCTTGCCGCGCGGTAGTTGAATTCCTGGCATTCCGGCGGCAGCGAGGCGAAGGGAGGGGAATATGACGACGAGCCTTCTATCAGCGCGGCCAGTTCCTCCCTGCTCTTGAAATTTATGTCAGGGGAGAGGTTCCTCGCGATGCCCAGGTGCCGCAGCGCTTCTTTTTTGTCGCCGCGGAGGTCGTAGAGCCTGCTGAGGCGATAATACCCGCGCGCGACGATATCGTCTTGGGCGGAGCCGAAGGACTTGCGAAGCTCCACGCAGGCCGTCCTGTATTCGCGGCGCATGATGGCCAGCTCTGCGCGTAGGTTTATGAGGAATTCGTTGCCTGCGGTTAGGCGCGAGGCTTCCGCCAGGGCTTTTTCTGCCTCGGCGAGGCAGCCTGTCTCGATCAGCCCTTCTATCAGCGCGAAGCGGAGCATGACGTTTCCGGGGTGGTGCAGGATCTCCTCCGTAGTCAGCTCCTTCCACGAGTCCCTCCGGCCCAGCCACGCGTCGCGATAGGCTTTGACGAACCACGCGAACAGCGTGGCGCCCGGGATGGCCCTGGCTATCCTCTCCGCGTAGGCGGCGGCCTTCTCTTCGTCCCCGGCGTACATCCTGGCGCGGGCGCAGAGCGCCAGGAGGGCCGGGTCGTCGGCCGCTCCTCCCAGATAGTGTTCCATTTTTCTGAGCCAGTCCCGGCTTCCGGAGAAGAACTCGGTCAAGAGCCCGGCGTAAAGCCTTACGGCCGGGTCCGAGGCGTCGGCAGCGAGCCTGCGCATACGCCCCGGCGCTTTCCTGTGCAGGGAGGTCTCCCCCATGTGGGAATAGAGTACGGCCAGCATGGCGGTGGCGTCCACTGAATACGGGTCTTTGTTCAGAGCGTCGATGACCAGGCCGTGGGCCTGGTCGATGCCGAAGTCGGTAAAGTAGGCCAGCGCCGCCTCGCCTGCCAGCCGCGACGCCTCCCGGCGGTTCTCCTCGGGGATGGGGCCAACGCCCTGCGGCTTTTTCACTTCCTCCGGGGAAGACTTCAGCATGCCGCGGATGCCGTCCACGATCTGGGTCTTTATTCCCTTGGGCCTCGCCGCCAGGCGTATGGCGTCCGCCAGGTCACGGGCGTCCTTGTAGCGGGCTGAGGGTTTCTTCTCGAGACACTTCATGATGACGGCGCCCAGCGCGGCGGAGAGTTCCGAGTTAAGCTTTGACGGGTGCTGGCAGCGGTCCTGCGTGACGGCCCGTATAAAGGCGGCCGTATTTTCGCCCTTGAAAGGATGCTCCAGCGTCATAAGCTCGTAGAGCATGGTGCCGAGGCTGTAGATATCGGAAGCCGGCGAGGCCTCCCTGTTGGCGAAGGTTTCCGGCGCCATGTAGCGCAGCGTCCCCAGCATCGGCTGGCCGGTGGTGATGTCGGAAGAGTCGGAGAACTTGGCCAGCCCGAAGTCGGCGAGCTTGGCCGGCCCTTTGCGGGGGATGAGTATGTTGGACGGTTTTATGTCGCGGTGCAGTATGCCCAGCGAATGCGCCTCGAAGAGGGCGTCCGCCACGCCGGCGAGGAGCGCAGCGACCCGGCTCTCGTAGTCAGGGTCGGTCAGCGGGAGGCCGGTGAGCGGCCGCAGGAAATACGGCAGTTCCTCGTCCTCCGGGGACAGAGGCTTGAGGTAGCCGTACTTTTTCAGCTCCTCCACGTCCCCTATGGCCGCTATGGAGCGCGCCAGCTCGAGGAAAGCGAACAGCGGCTTGCCGTCCACGTACTCCATCGCGAGGTACGGCAGGCCCTCGTGCTCGCCGAAGGAATAGACCTTTATTATGCCGGGGTGGTCGCAGCGGGCGATGGCCGCAGCCTCCCGCAGGAAGCGGCGGCGGCTCTGGGGGGTGGCCTGCCCTGGCAGGACCATCTTCAGCGCGGCGTCGCGCTGCAGCACCTTGTCGTGGGCGCGGTACACCACGCCCATGCCGCCGCGGCCGAGCTCGCCGGTTATCTTGAGATTCCCAAGTTCGTCCCCTTCCTTTATCATCGCTTATATTTGATTTTACTATAATAAAAAGGAAGGCTTCTGATTTTAGAGGACAACATGAAAACACTGCTGATAAAGAACGCCGAAGTGCTGGCCACGATGGACGACTCGCGCCGCGAGATAAGGGGCGGCGACGTCTACATAGAGGGACCGGAAATAAAGAAGGTCGGGAAAGGCCTGAAGGTGAAGGCCGACCAGGTCATAGACGCGAAAGGCTGCGTAGTGATGCCCGGCATGGTCAACACGCACCACCACCTCTACCAGACGCTGACCCGCAACCTGCCCAAGGTGCAGGACGCCGAGCTCTTCGACTGGCTGGTGTACCTCTACGACATCTGGAAGCACGTGAACCCGGAGGCCATCTACGCCAGCACGCAGGCCGGGCTCGGCGAGTTGCTGCTGACCGGCTGTACTACGAGCTCCGACCACCTCTACCTCTTCCCGAAGAAGGACAGCGGCTTCTTCATCGACACGCAGATCGCCGCCGCGCGCGAGCTCGGCATCCGTTTCACCGCCACGCGCGGCTCCATGTCGCGCGGCCGCTCCAAGGGCGGCCTGCCGCCGGACTCCGTGGTGCAGAAAGAGGATTTCATCCTGAAGGACTGCGAGCGGCTGATAAACAAGTTCCACGGCCGTGAGAAATTCGCGATGACGCACGTGGCGATGGCGCCGTGCTCGCCGTTCTCCGTGACCACCGAGCTGCTGAAGATCACCGCCGAGATGGCGAAGAAATGGGGCGTGCGCATGCACACCCATCTCGCCGAGACGAAGGACGAGGAAGCGTTCTGCAGGAAGCTGTTCAAGATGCGCCCGCTCGAGTACATGGAGTCGGTAGGCTGGGTAGAGGAGGGCAACGCCTGGTTCGCCCACTGCGTCTACATCAACGAGGCCGAGGCTAAGAAGATGGGGAAGACTCGCACCGGCGTGGCGCACTGCCCTTGTTCCAACCTGCGGCTGGGCTCCGGCATCGCCCCGATCCCGATGTTCCTCAAGCATAACGTCCCGGTCGGCCTCGGCGTGGACGGCAGCGCTTCCAACGACTCTTCCGACATGCTGGGCGAGGCGCGCCAGTGCATGCTGGTACACCGCCTGGAGAATATAAAAGCCATGCCGGCCCGCAAGGCGCTGGAGCTGGCCACCCGCGGCGGAGCAGCCGTACTGGGCCGCACCGATATCGGCAGCATAGAGCCCGGCAAGGCGGCGGACATCGCCATCTTCGACGTGAGCGGTCTCGACTACATCGGCTCGAAGTCCGACCCGCTGGCCTCGCTGCTTTTCTGCGGCGCCTCGCACCGCACCAAGTTCACTATTGTCAACGGCAGGGTGGTGGTAAAGAACTGGCGTCTAGCGCTGGTGGACGAGCGCGGCCTCACCGAGCGCGCGGCGAAGGCCGCCGCCTCGCTTTACCGCAAGGCAAATATCTGAGGGGGGTAAGATGCCTAACAACGGAAAGCGGATAAAGAAGATAGCCATCAGCACCGGCGGCGGCGACGCGCCGGGCCTTAACGCGG